>JAIXRA010000010.1 GCA_027485465.1 Bacteroidota bacterium
GATTTGCAACAATGCGGGGTGGATGTCGTGACCATTGGTCAATACCTGCAGCCCACCAAAAACCATTTGCCCGTCCAAGAATACATCCGCCCCGAGCAATTTGAATTGTATGCATCCTGGGGCCTAGAAATGGGATTGGAATGGGTGGAAGCCGGGCCTCTGGTCCGCTCTTCGTACCATGCCGAGCGTCATCTCCATCCCCGCAATGCCGGGGCAACCCTTTCGTGATTTTTGTATTTTGTTATGAATTCCCCCAAAGATTTACCGCCGTTGGGTGATTGGGTCAAGGCCTGGGCCAAGCGGTACGGCCATACGGGCGCTATGCAACAAGAATTGTTACGAAATACTTGGGAACAAATAGTTGGACCCGCGTTGGCTTCCCGTACCCATGCGCTTCGTTGGGACGGAGGAAGCATTGTCTGGGTCCGTATGAGTGATGCAGCCTCTCAACAAGAGGTGCATCTGCGTCAGCGAGAATGGTTGGATGCTTTGCGTGTTGGAGAGGAACGTGCGCATCTCAAGGAAATACGAACTTATTAAAAAGATATGAGCAGACTTGTTTTGGTCCGGCATGGACAATCCCAATGGAATCTTGAAAATCGTTTTACGGGATGGGTGGATGTAGACTTGACCGAGAAGGGCAAGGAAGAAGCCAGGGCCGCGGGCGTTAAGTTAGCCGGTATGAATTTTGACCGGGCCTTTGTAAGTGGACTGCGAAGGGCCGCTGATACCCTCTCGCTGATCCTGCAAGAAACAGGGCAGAATCAATGCCCCATAACGGCAGACCCCGCCCTCAACGAACGAATGTACGGGGAATTGCAAGGTCTTAACAAAGACGAAACGGTCGCTCGATTTGGGGCCGATCAAGTTCATCAATGGCGACGGAGCTACGATATACCCCCACCCGGTGGGGAGAGCCTCAAGGATACAGCAGCACGGGTTCTGCCGTACTACAAGGCGATGATCGAGCCCTTGTTGAAACAAGGTCAAAACCTACTGGTTGTTGCCCATGGAAATTCACTGCGGGCCCTCATCATGGAACTCGAAAAATTATCACCTGAACAAATCTTACAATTTGAGCTGCCTACAGCCACGCCCCGGGTTTACCTTTTGAATCGGGACCTCGGAATAGAATCGGCCCAAACCATTTGAATGCGGGTTCAACCCTAAATTGCAACATGAACTGGAATTACGGATCCGATCGCGAAGCGGTAGACGGACTCAAGAAGCTCTACGGAGATTTTTTGCGCGAAACAGGAAAGGTCTTGGTGGGCCAAACCGACGCCATTCATTCGGTATGGATGGCTTTGTTGGCCAACGGCCACTGTTTCTTGGTTGGGGTACCCGGTCTCGCCAAAACCACCTTGGTTCAAACGATTAGTGCCGTCCTTGATTTGGATTTCAAAAGAATTCAGTTTACACCGGACCTAATGCCGGGCGATATTACCGGTTCGGAAATACTGGACGCGAACCGACAGTTCCGTTTTGTCCCGGGACCCCTCTTTGCGAACATGGTTCTGGCCGATGAAATCAACCGAACTCCGCCCAAGACTCAATCCGCCTTGTTGGAGGCCATGCAGGAACGGCAGTTGACCGTTGCAGGGCAGACCTATCCATTGCCCTCGCCCTTTTTTGTTTTGGCAACCCAAAACCCCATCGAACAAGAAGGAACCTACCCATTGCCCGAAGCGCAACTGGACCGTTTCATGTTTCAGATACGGATGGGTTATCCGACGTTGGCCCAAGAGGTGACGGTGGTTCGCCAAACGACGATGCCCCGCAGCGAAACTCCTTCCAAAGTTTTGGATGCCGCCGGGCTCCTGTATTTTCAGGAACTGATACGCCGAATGCCGGTGACCGACCATGTCGTGGAATACGCAGTCCGTTTGGCTGCTTCGACCCGCCCTGGAACCGAACATGCGGCCCAATGGACCAAAGATTTGGTGCAATGGGGTGCAGGCCCACGGGCCTCGCAGTACTTGGTTTTGGGGGCCAAATGCCATGCCGCCACCCTGGGGAAATACAGCCCTGATATCGAAGATGTGCAGGCGGTGGCGGCCGAGGTGTTAGCTCACCGGATGGTTTTGAATTACAAAGCAGAGGCCCAGGGATTGCGCCCGCAGGATCTCGTCGAACGTTTGCTGGCCGATTCGGGTTTTGGCACGAAATTTGATACCAAAAGGTAAACCAACCCGTTAACCTCTCTAAATCCCAACCTTATGTCTCTGGTCCTCATGCTCGGTATCATGCTAGCCTCTTGGCTGGTGGGTGCTCGTTTCAAAAGTCGCTTTAAGCTATACGCTGCAACGCCCTTGTCCTCCGGCCTGACCGGTGAGGAAGTTGCCCAGCGCATGCTTGCGGAACACAATATCAAGGATGTTCAAGTCATCTCGACGGGTGGACAATTGACCGACCACTACGATCCGACCAAGCGGACGGTCAATCTGAGTCAGGAGGTTTATTACGGGCGCTCTGTGGCGGCCGCGGCGGTTGCTGCCCACGAAGTGGGCCATGCGGTTCAGCATGCCACTGCTTATTCGTGGTTGCAATTTCGCTCGGCGATGGTACCTGCGCTCAGTGTTACCAGCCGGATCATGCCATGGATTCTCTTGGCCGGGGTGCTGACCTTGCAGGCCTTTCCACAACTTTTGTTGGTGGGAATTGTTCTTTTTGCAGGGACTACTTTGTTCACCTTTGTGACCCTTCCAGTTGAATTTGACGCATCGCGTCGGGCTTTGGTTTGGTTGGATCGCAGCAATATTGCCCAGAGTCAGCAACATACCATGGCCAAGGATGCCTTGAATTGGGCGGCCATGACTTATGTTATTGCTGCACTTTCGTCCCTGGCAACCCTCCTGTATTACGTTTCGATTTTCATGAATCGTAGGGACTAAGTTCCAGGCACCGGTGCTGACCGATACCCATTGCCATCTCTACGCTGACGCCTTTGGCGATGACCTTCAGGCGGTTCTGCAGAGGGCTGCATCGGTCGGTGTTACCCGAATTTATTTACCCAATGTTGACCAAGCAACCTTGGAACCCATGCGTTCTTTGGTGGAGGTCTATCAAGGCCCCATCCAACTGAGAACCATGCTGGGTTTACACCCCTGCTCGGTCGAAGAGACGTGGAAGGAGGAATGGGAAGTCATCGAGGCCCTTTTGAGAGCAACCCACCCTTCCTCCAAAAGACCGGTGGCGGTCGGTGAAATTGGACTTGATTTGTATTGGAGGCAGGACAATTTGGCTTTGCAAATGGCTGCCATGATGGCACAAATTCAAACAGCCATTCAATTGAATTTGCCTGTTTGCTTTCATTCCCGTAACAGCATGGAACAGCTGTTGGATTGCACGGCTGGTTTGGACTTTAGGGCGGTTTATCATTGCTTTAGCGGAACCCCCGAACAGGCCGCAACGATTCTTCAAAGAGGCCAATACCTAGGCGTAGGGGGAACCCTCACCTTTGGATCCAATCGTGCTCTGAGGGATGTGATTGCGGGGGTGGACCGAACCCGGGTGATTCTCGAAACAGACGCGCCATACCTGGCGCCGGTGCCCCACAGAGGCCAGCGAAACGAACCTGCCCATGTCTCCTTGGTGGCCAAGGAACTCGGGACTCTCTGGGATATGGATATCGAAGAGGTGGCCGAAAGAACGACCCAAAATGCCTTGGCCTTATTTGAACCAGAACTGGCCCAAACCACCAAAAACGCCCATGCCTAATTCGGGTAAAGGGGTTTTGGTTTTGTACACCGGAGGAACGGTGGGAATGCGGCAAGGGCCGCATGGTTTGGTTCCTGCATCGGTGGACGAGGTCTTTGGTCAATTGCCGGCTTCGTTGCTTTCGGGACATAACGCCCCGACTTGGAGGTCTCTTGAGAATCCATTGGATAGTTCGGATTTGCAGCCAGAACATTGGCAACAAATAGCCGGAATTTTGGCGGAATCATACGAGCATTTTGAGGGCTTTGTGGTTTTGCACGGGACTGATACCATGGCCTATACGGCTTCGGCTTTGTCTTTTATGTTGCAGGGCTTGGCCAAGCCGGTGGTCCTCACCGGATCCCAATTGCCTTTGGGTCATCGTCGAACCGACGCGGTCCATCACTTGAATTCGGCTTTGGAATTTGCTATGGCCCAAAAAGACAATGGCGAACCTCGTTTGCAGGAAGTCTGCCTGTATTTTCATAACAAAGTTTACCGCGGTAACCGCTGTCGCAAGAATCAGGCCAGCGGTTTTGACGCCTTTGAATCCCCCAATTATCCGGCCCTCGCAACGGCGGGGACCGCCTTGCGTTTTGATGAACAAGCGATGGAGCAGGGGCTTCCCGACCCCATCAACCGGCACTTGTGTTATCGATCGGCTTTGGATACCAGCATCGCAAGCCTGCGCATGTTTCCTGGCCTGAATCCCGCATTGGTTCACGTATTAACCGAGCAAACCGGAGTGCGAGTTTTGCTCCTGGAAGGATACGGCACGGGCAATATACCTCATGCTCCGGCCTTGATTGAAGCTTTGAGAACCTTTGTATCCGGTGGAGGTCGGGTCGTTGCCCTTAGCCAATGCGTTGGCGGCTTTGTGGATTTGGAAAGGTACCGTAGCGGTCGTCAATTGCTGGACCTGGGTGCCATACCGGGAAGGGATATCACCTTCGAAGCGGCCCTCACCAAATCCATGCACCTTTTGGCGAATCCTACGAGCGACTTAGGGGATTCGGACGTTGACTTCGCAGAGCGCTTTGGTCAAAGCCTGGCCGGTGAAATCAGTCTTGGTTCCGAGAACGACGCCAACGACGCATAAGCCCGGGCAGATCCGCTTCTCGGTAGACCTTCTCCTAGATACCTGTTTCCTTTGTAACAAATAATGCCCCATTTTATTTGTATAGTTATGCTTTCATAACATAAATCATTAAGTTAATTACCTTCGATTTAAGGTTGATGTCGGCCCTTTAGCTCTACTGTGTAGCTCAATAGAGCCAAAAACGACCACTTTTGCAGATTTGTCCGTATTTTTGCACCCCGTTGTCTGGTTTTGCCGGATCAAGAGGAGAGGTGTCCGAGTGGTTGAAGGAGCACGCCTGGAAAGTGTGTATACGGGAAACCGTATCGAGGGTTCGAATCCCTCTCTCTCCGCATCCCAAGCGAATCGGCCCGAAAGGGCCGTTTTGGTTTGGTGGGACGAAGGAGACTTGTTTCCTAAAGGACCACCAAACCAAAAAGGTCGGCATAGCCGACGATTCGCGGGGGTTATGCTAGGTCCCCCCTCTGGGATGTCCGAGCGCAGCGAGGACAATCCCTAGAGAGGAAATGAGCGAAATCGTGATATGAATAGGCCAGGAACGAAGTTCCGGCATGGGCTGCTGATGCTAACTCGGCCCCCCTCTGGGATGTCCGAGCGCAGCGAGGACAATCCCCCGTCCAGTCAACGCCCCCAAAAACCCCTGACCACCGCCATGGCCCGCACGATATCTCCCTGAAAGAGTCGTTTGAGGACCACCAAAACATGCAAAAAGTGCATTTTGGGCAGGTAATGCGGGTAATGCTGGGTATAAAACCGTCGTTTGCTCCGGTGAAAGTGGAATTCGCTGCGGACACTACGGTCGTGGTGCCGCTTGCCACTGCCGGCCAAGGCCCCCTGCAGGTGAATAAAGTGGGATTTTTCCTCCAATACCACCTCCAAGGGACCTGCCTGGCGCAGGCGTTCGGCGGTATCAACTTCTTCAAAATAAAGAAAATACCCCTCGTCCAACTGCCAATTCAATCGTTCCAAGGCCTCCCTGTTGAGCAGAAGCGCCGCGCCCGATGCGTAAACCACTCCCTCCTTGGGGTATGAATCCCCCATCAAGACCAACCCGTGCCCCCGCCCAGGCAGCCAGCAGCCCCCTCTCGTTTGTAGCGTACCGTCTTCGTTCAGGAGACATCCGCCCGCCATCACCGCCAAACCAGGTCTTTGAACCTGGTTCATGGACCCCCATAAGGCGTTCAGAGCCCCTTCCAACGCAAAGGCATCGTTGTTCAATAACAAGACCCCCTCTACCGACGCGGAGCGAAGTTGGGCCAATCCTTGGTTGTTGGCGTGGGCAAAACCATGGTTGGAACAACGCAAGGTCCGTATCCTCCAACCCAAATCTTGGAGGGTTGGGGCATCCCCGTTCGGACTGTTATCAACCAAGACGACCTCTAGGTCTATTCCGCGTTGCTCTTGAAGGTGTTGCAGACATCGCAAGGTCAAAGCAGGCTGACCAAAGTGAACCACAATCACCCCCAAGGAAGGAATTCGATCAACCATCATTTCTCCAAAATGCTATTCAGGGCCTTTTAGGAACGCTTGATGGCCGTAACAAACCATTGATGGGTGAGAAAGTCATCGGCCCATCCCAGGCTGAGGCGGCTGAACAGGGGTCGAAAACGGGGCCCTTGCTGGTAATGCATGGCCGGTACCACTTGGATTTGTTCGTATTGAGATGGATCGGGTAAGCCCTGCGCATTTCGTCGCGCAAAAAATCTCAAATGCGTATGATCCAAAATGCCGTCAGGTGTATAACCAAAATCCCCTCGAACCGCAATCTTCCATAAAACGGAGATTTCTCGAATATTGGGAATAGAAATGAGCAGACGTCCACCGGGTTTAAGGTAGACGGACCACCTACGTAACACATCCCAGGGTTCCGCCAAATGTTCCAAAACATCCGGACATAACAACACATCAAAGGCTTTGCATTTCAAGGAAGGAATGCCCATGGAAAGATCACAAATATGGAATTCATCCAAAATTTCTTTTTGTTGAACGGTTCCTTCCAAGTTCATGAGTTCAACACCGGCCACATAGGCCGCTTTTCCGACTGTTTTGGCATGGGCCAATGTATAACCGCCCCCAGCCCCCAATTCAAGGATACTTTTTCCTTCCACCGAACCAAGGCATCGCAGAACATCCATGCGGGCATGTTCAAAATAATCCGAAGGTTTGTTGAGATACGATTCCATGGGTTGAATACGGTTAGGGGTCAAAACGCGATAATCAAAGTGGATTAAGGTCTGCCTACGGAGTAAGAACTGGATCCGTCATTTGAATTTTTTTCCATAACACAATGGTAACGATGGCATTGATAATCATTCCAATTGCATAAGCGGTCACCGAGGCCTCCCAACCGTAGCGGGGTGTTGCCCAAAAAACACCGAATACATAAAGTGTTTGAAAGCTGATATCTATTAACACAAGCCAGCGGGCTTTTTTTCGAGCAAGCATGGCATTATGAAGCCCCCATACACCTGCCTTGATGACATCGGTGGCCAGATGCAACGGAAGGACCAATAGCATGGGACTAAAGGCTTGGCTGAACAAAAAGGTGATGGCTCGATTGCCCAAGAGTAGGACCACCAAAGCATAGATCCCTACCAATGCAGACGAACCCAAAGCCGCCTGAATCGAGAGCCGGGTATAGGTTGGACGGTCTTTGGCCTGGCTAAGAGCCGGCAAAAAATGAGAGGTCATCAAAGTTGAAATCACCGGAACCCATAGATTCCCAATGCGTTGAACACCTTCCCACCAGCCCGCTGTTTCGGCCGAAAACTCGGTCAGCAACTGCGATCGGATCAGAACCAGGACCACCTGGGTCATGCCCACCGAATAGAGGGCCATACCAACCAGGGGCCACATCGGCGAATGCAAAAAATTCCGATCGGTCCCATAGCGCCACGCCTGCAGCCACCATTCACCCAAGCGGGGTTTTAGATGCAGGTAGGCATAGACTGCCGGAGGGATTTGGGCCAAGGCAAGGCCCAAGCAGGCACCCACCAAGCCCCCTTGATATCCCAGGATCCCAAAGAACAAAACTGTGCTACTGGTTTGTGCCATGTTTAGCAGGGCATTCCGACGATAATGGCGCTCCGAAGCGGCTTGGGCCAGGGCCCCGGCCCAAAAAGCCGACCCCAAGACGGTTATCGGTAGGATGATGGCCAGCCAAAGCGGGAAATCACCACCCAAAACCGGGTCCAACAGCCAGGGCAAGAGCGACCACCAAAGCAGGGCCACCCCCAAACTCAGGATCATGCCCAAGGCGAGGCCCTTCCGAAGGTAAGGTTCTTCGTCGCGGCCTTCGCCTTTTTGCTGGCTCATGCCCTGGATGAGGGCGTTATGAACCGCGGCGCCCCCTGCATTTTGTTGCAAATACAACAAATTCTGGAATTGCCCAATTAAGGCCAAACCGGCAGGTCCGAACCAAAGGGCCATGAGCTTGCCGACCCCGTAGAGTCCGGTAAGTTTAAAAGCCGATTGAAGGATAGACCAACCCAGGGCTTTTTGAACAGGTTTGGAGGGTTTACGCAAGGCCATGCAGGGTTGGGTCAAAGGTAAACCCTGCTTTCTGCATCCATAACCGAAGCTACCAAGCAGACCTTCTTAACACGGACTTAAAATTTTGTTCACGTCAAGGTGATTTGGTCTTCATAGAGTCTTAAAACAGCCCGCTGAATTTTGAAAAAAAAAGTCTGAAATGAAAAAAACCTTTTTCTTGCTGTTAGGCTTCATTGCCTTGTTGAGTTTACCGGGCAAAGCCACGGCTCAAGGTCTTGCCTTGGGCCAAGTGAGCGGGCTCGTCGGTGATACCGTTTTGGTTCCCGTGACCGTTACAGGTTCTGGATCCTTGGTGGTTTCGGCCATGACTTTGGGTGTCAATTACGACTCAACGCGCCTTCGTTGTTTGTCTTCGTTGGTGGACGTTCAGCCCGCCGTAACCACCGCTAATTTATTAACGAATTGCGGCTTCTTTTCGGGAACCGGTGCTGCATTGAATACCTCCGCTTCGCAATTCCGTTTGTCATGGTATGATTTGAACCCTGCCACCGTTTCAGGAACCTTGTTCAAAATACGATTTGTCATTCTGCGATCGGGCACAGCTTCTTTGGCTTGGGATTTGGCGACGCCGGGCTTGACCGAATTAGGGGATGCCGATGGCCTTCCCTTGCCTGGACTCACCTTTGTGAACGGTTCAGTACAGGCCATTTCTTTCCCATCGCTTTCGTTGGGTTCTGTTGCAGGTCGCGTTGGGGATACGGTATCGGTTCCAGTTAACATTCAAATGGACCCTGCTTTTACAGTCGGCGCGATTTCTTTGGCGGTCAACTACGACAGCACTCGCCTGCGTTGTGCAGGCTTGCCAACATCCGTACTTCCTGCGCTCAGCAATTCCCTTCTGGGTAACTGCGGGTATTTTTACAACCTAGGTGCCAATTTTTCAGATAGCGGATCCCAATTCCGGGCCGGTTGGTTTGACGCCAATGCCATCAATGTGAACGGCTTGCTCTTTAATATGCGTTTCGTTATTCTCCAGAGCGGCCCCACGTCCTTGTCTTTTGACCTCGCCACTGCCGGTAATTGTGAATTGGCAGACAGCAATGCAGCAGCCTTGAACAATGTTACCTACAGCGGCGGTGTTGTGACCGGTAACTTGGGCAGCATTGCCTTCGGTTCTCGATTCAAGACGATTTCAGAAAACGGTAGCGGTGCCTTCATCCCGGTGACCCTATCCAATGTAGCAACCCTACCTGCCAACGGTTCTTTCCGCATCTCTCTGCTCAGCACTTGGAGCAACGGATCCACGGCCGATCTCAGCGGTTGGCAAACCCAACGTATCAGCGTTTCCAATACCCCTACCGCTATCCAAATACCGTTAACCATCAACAACGATGCATCTGTAGAGGATGACGAATATTTGGTATTCAAAATCGATAGCCTTGAAGGTTTGACTTTGACCGGGGCCGATTATTTTACTTATTACATCACAGACGATGATAGACAGGCCCCTGTTTCCAGTGGTGCAGTGGTCATGACTCCCTTGGCTAGCTTTGATCCCACCCCAGGCCTCGCAGCCACAACCGAGGTGGTGGCTTACGATCCGATTAGCAAAAGAGCTTATTTGAGCTCTGGCGTTCAGCGCCGTTTCGACATGGTTTCTTTGGCCAATCCATCGTCACCCGTGACTTTGGGTTCGGTGAGCATGCAGCCCTACGGCGGAATTACGGGCTTGGCCGTCAAGCCCGGTTTGTTGGCCGTTGCCAGCCCGGATTCGATCGAACAGAACCCTGGACGTGTGATTTTCTTTGATACGTTGGGTAATTACAAAGGCCAAGTAACGGTCGGTGCCTTGCCTGATATGATCACCTTTACGCACGATGGAAAATACCTTTTGACAGCCAACGAAGGTCAGCCCAATACGACCTTCTCGGTAGATCCCGAAGGTTCGGTAAGCATCATCGATGTTCAAGACACCAATTATGTTCAGTCGGATGTAACAACCTTGAATTTTACAGGTTTTAACGCCCTTAGTGCTTCCTTGATGGCGTCGGGTGTTCGCAAGGGTTCAACCATCGGAACCTTGTCTCAAAACCTTGAGCCAGAATATATTACGGTTTCTTCTGACAATACAAAGGCTTGGGTAACACTCCAGGAAAACAATTCCATCGCTCACTTGGATTTGGTTAACAAAATTGTGACCAACATTACGCCTATGGGCATGAAAAATCATCAAACCGCTCAGAATGGTTTTGATGCTTCCGATAACAACGGGGTTGTTTTGATGACCAACTGGCCGGTAAGGTCTTTTTATATGCCGGATGCTATTGCTCAATTCACGGTAGGTACCACCACGTATTTGGTGACCGCCAACGAAGGAGATGAGCGCGAGTACACGGCCTTGAATGAGCGCACCACCGTTGGCGCCGTCAATTTGGACCCAACCCGCTTCCCCAATGGCGCCATGTTGAAGGAAACCCATGCCTTGGGTCGCCTACGGATTACCAACCAAAGCGGAGACTTGGACGCTGACGGTGATTACGACGAATTGCACATGGTGGGCCCGCGTTCTTTTGCGATTTACAATGCCGCCACCGGTGCCCAGGTTTACGAGTCCAAGAACTTGATCGAGTCGATTGTGTTGGCCGACCCAACTTGGGGCCCCTTCTTCAATGCCGATAGCGAAAGCAATACCCGCAAAAACCGCAGCCGCTCCAAGGGCCCTGAGCCCGAGGGTGTCGCCGTTGGTAAAATCGGCTCGCGTACCTTCGCCTTCATCGCCTTGGAGCGCGTTGGTGGTGTGATGGCCTTTGAGGTGACCAACCCATCCGCTCCGGTCTTTAGTGGTTATTTGAATACCCGTTCAACCACTGGTTTGGCCGGCGATCGCGGTGCTGAGGTGATTCAATTCTTGGGTCATGAACAGAGCCCCAACGGAAAGCCAATGCTCTTGGTTGCCAACGAAATCAGTGGAACCTTGGCCTTGTATGAAGTTGGGATGGGCTTTAATGTTCTGAGCGGTCGATTGACCTACGCCAATACGCAGGCCACCGCTTTGGTGGGAGACACCTTGCGCTTGGTCAACACCAACGGGCAGGTAATCGCGTCCACCACAACAGGGACCGATGGACGTTTTAGCTTGGAGAATTTCGCGGCCGGTACGTACCGAGTCAGAGGGAATGCTAACCGTGCCTGGGGTGGGGTGAACGCTACCGATGCCCTCGAAACCCGACGTATTTATCAGGGTTTGTTGAATCCGACGCCCATTGTGGCCCTTGCAGCGGATGTAAACACCTCGAACTTGGTCAACAACACCGACGCATTGATGATTATTCGTCGCTCGAACGGTTCCCTTTCGTCGTTCCCCTCCGGAAATTGGCAGTACAACAGCGGTTCCTTGGACTTTAGTTCGGGCCGCTTGCTCCAAGCTTCGGTGACAAGCCTCGCCAGTGGTGATGTGAACGCTTCCTATTTTGGAAGCACCAGCGGTCGACTTACCTTGCCGCGTCTGCTTCCTTCAAACACGGCTGTTGGGCTCGAACAGGGTCAAACACAGCGCGTGGCTGTTTTGGCAGGGAAGACCATGGAAATGGGAGCTATGTCCTTGGATTTGCCTTGGCCAAACGGACTGGAACTCGTATCGATCCGTGCCAATTTGGGCGAAAACGCTTTGTTGCATCATTTGGTCGATGGCCGATTGCGGATGGGTTGGGCAGCGCCCGAAGGACACAAGGTCCGCACCGGTGACGTGCTCTTTGAGATGGAATTGAGGGCCGAAGAGGGGGTTGAGGTTGATTTCTCGGCTCTGACCCTCGGTAGCATGAGCGAAATTGCCGATCCTATGGCTCAGACCATCACCGATGCCAGCTTGGTTATGCCTCGGTTGGCTTCCAAGTCTCGCCTGATGGGGGAACTACAGGTTTGGCCCAATCCGGCTCGTGATGTTTTGAATATCCAATTAGCCCTCGAGTCAGGGATTCATTCCTATTCGCTTGAAATGATCGATGCCTTGGGCCGCGTCGTCAAGTCAGATTACCAGGCGGTCACCGCTGGGGAGTTGCGTACCAAATTGAGTTTGGAAGGCATTCCTACGGGAACGTATTTGGTTCGCTTGGGCTTGAAAGACGTCTCCGGAACCACCAAAACCATCGTTCAACGCGTAAAAGTTCAGCCGTAACCTTGGTTGGCCATTCGAGTTAGCTTAATGGACAATGCCCGGATTCGTTCCGGGCATTGTTTTTTGGGGAGATGACCCATTTTGATGTCCAAAACCCTTATTATTGCCCCCTAAACGATTAAACAACCCAACGACCCTTTTTCCTTTCTATTTTTGTTCATCCATTTATAAACCATGAAAAAAATCGTTCTTTTTACCGCCGGCCTCCTTGCCATGGCCCTGATGGGTTTCGGTTTTGACGCCCAGGCTCAGGGTAAGACCGCACAGCCTGCTACGGCCAAAACAGCTGACACCGCCACCCAAACCAAGGGAGACACCGCAGCCAATTCACCATCTGATACGGCTGCCGCTGAGTCAGCTGCTCCTGTGAACGAAGGCGGAGATTCTATTCACTACGTTTTCAAGCAGAAGTTCATTGAGGGGGACGTAATCTGGATGGCCCCGGTTTTGATTTGCTTGATTTTTGGATTGGGCGTCATCATTGAGCGGGTTATTTATTTGAATTTGGCGACCACCAATACCACCAAATTGTTGGCAAAGGTTGAGGATTCCCTCAAAGCCGGGAACCTAGAGGGCGCCAAAGAAATTTGTCGGAACACCCGCGGTCCCGTTGCAAGTATTTTTTATCAGGGCTTGGAACGTTCCGGCGAAGGGGTTGATATTGCCGAAAAAGCAGTGACCTCCTACGGTTCCGTTCAAATGGGCCAACTAGAAAAAGGTTTGATTTGGATTTCTCTCTTCATCGCCTTGGCGCCCATGTTGGGCTTCCTTGGAACGGTCGTCGGGATGATTCAGGCCTTCGATGCCATTGAAATTGCTGGTGATATAAGTCCCTCTTTGGTTGCCGGTGGTATCAAGGTGGCTCTTTTGACCACGGTTTTTGGTCTGATCGTGGCTATGATTCTTCAGGTGTTTTACAACTATTTGATTTCCAAGGTTGACTCTCTTGTGAATACCATGGAAGACTCTTCCATCAGCTTGATCGATCTTTTGGTTAAATACGGTAAAAAATAAAATCATGGGCTCCGACTTCATGATTGACGCAGGACTCTATTTGTCCTACATCATGTTTTTTGTAGCCTTTTTGGCTGCTCTAGCATTTCCGATTTGGGAGATCGTAACGAGCATGGAAGCTGCAAAAAAAGCCTTGGTTTCCGTCGGTTCGGCGGCTATCATTTTTGGACTCTCTTATGCTTTGTCAGGGAACGAAGTACTTCCATCCTACGAGAAGTTTGGTATTACACCATTTTTGTCTCAACTCATCGGGGGTTCCTTGATTATGCTGTACATCACTAGTATTTTGACGTTCGTCCTACTTATTGTTGGCGAAGTAGTCAATTTTTTTCGTTGAACCATTTTTGCTCTTAGGTAAATATTATGGCCAGACCGGTTCAAGAAGTCAATGCAGGATCCATGGCGGATATCGCCTTCCTCCTGTTGATTTTTTTCTTGGTAACGACGACCATCGATACCGATAAAGGGATTGCGATCAAATTGCCCCCCATGCCTGAGGAGAATCAGCCTCAGAACGATATCAGGATCAAGGAACGCAATGTTCTCAAAGTTTTGGTTAATGCCAACGATATGTTGCTGGTGGATGGAGAGCCTACGGATATCAAGGAACTCAAGCGCATGACCAAGGATTTTATTGATAATCCTACCAAGAATCCTGATTTGTCTGAATCCCCTCAGAAAGCTATTGTGTCCCTCAAAAACGACCGTGGAACTTCGTACAACCTTTACATCCAGGTACACAACGAGCTCAAAGCGGCCTACAATGAGTTGAGAGATGCCCGGTCTCGTTTGTTATACGGACGCGCTTTGGAGCAATTGCCCGAGAGCCGTCAAAACGAAATCAAGGATTACTACCGTCAGGTTATTTCCGAAGCTGAACCCGAAGGTTAATACCCCCAATTCCCTGTCATGAAGCTCAAGAAAAAAGAAAAACCGACCCCGGCCATCAGTACTGCTTCGCTGCCGGACATCGTTTTCATGTTGCTTTTTTTCTTCATGGTGACGACGGTGATGCGTGAAACAGATCTCAAGGTGAAGGTTGTGGTCCCTCAGGCTACTGAAATTCAAAAGCTCGAGAAGAAGTCCTTGGTATCCTATATTCATATTGGGATTCCAACCGAAATGTACCGTGCCCAGTTCGGTACAGCCCCGCGGATCCAGTTGAACGATGCCTTTGCGACGCCATCCATGATTGCTGAGTTTATCGACAAGGAAAGAGCTGCACGCTCTGAACAAGAGGTGCCTTTTCTGACCACCTCCATCAAGGCAGACCGGGAGGTCAAAATGGGAATTGTGACCGACGTCAAACAAGAATTGCGCAAGGCCAACGCCCTCAAGCTCAATTACTCTTCCAGCTTAAGGACAGAGGTTTACTGATTCGGTGGCAAGTTCTCCGCTGGATCGGATCAAAGCCCCGGTGGCGACCGAATTGGACGGATTTGAATCCGCCTTTCGGGATTTGATGCGGAGCAAAGTTCCTTTGCTCGATTGGGTTACTCGATACATCGTTCGTCGCAAAGGGAAGCAAATTCGCCCTATGCTGGTTTATTTGGCCGCCCGTTGTTACGGGGAATGCGATGAAAAATCACGCCGGGCTGCGGCCTTGGTCGAATTGTTGCATACCGCCACCCTGGTTCACGATGATGTGGTCGACGGAGCCCCCAAGCGTAGAGGTTTTTGGAGTATCAACGCCTTGTGGAAGAACAAAATAGCAGTCCTTATTGGGGATTACTTGTTGAGTAGGGGCTTGTTGTTGGCGCTGGATCACAAAGATTACCAAGTCCTGCATTTGACATCCAACGCCGTTCGCCGTATGAGCGAAGGAGAATTGTTACAAATCGAAAAGGCCCGCAAACTGGACATCACCGAAGAGGTTTATTTTGAAATTATCTCGGCCAAAACGGCCAGCCTAATGGCTACGTGTTGTGCGGTGGGCGTGGCGTCCGTTTTAGGTGAATCGGAGGAGGGAGTCAAGCGTGTGGAAGAGGCCCGGCAGTTCGGAGAAACCCTGGGCCTGGTTTTCCAGATGAGGGATGATTTGTTGGACTTTGACGGCCATCGGACCGGCAAGGCGCCTTTGGCGGATATCAAAGAAAAGAAGTTGACGCTGCCCCTGATTCATGCGTTGGGTCAGGTTTCCTGGTTGGAACGGCGGCGTTGGATTGGCCTAATCAAAGGGCAGCCCGCGGACCCTCGCAATGTGACTCGGATTGTGGAGTTCATTGAGTCCAGCGGAGGCTTGGCCTATGCCCGTCGGGTTATGCAGGGTTTGGTGGAAAAAGGTCAGCGTCAATTGGAGAGCTTTCCGGCCGGCTCGGCTCGGGACAGCCTGGGGGCCTTGCTGGTCTTTGCCGCTGAGCGGGATCATTGACCAGGCCCTTGAAAAGGATCCTCAAGAGGGGTTGTCCTGCTTGATTTGAGTGAGAATCGCTTCAACGATTTCTCGATGATTGGCCAAACGGGGAACCTTGTGTTGGCCCCCGAGTTTGTTTCGAGAGGCCAGCCATCGATAGAAGCTCCCCTCTGGAAGTACGACCACTTCGGGTTCCAACAGAGCCAGGTTTTTGTGTCTTTTGGCATCGTAATCGGAATTGCACAGCCGTAGGTTTTCGTCCAAAATTTGAACAAATCGCTGCAGATTATCGGGGGCTGTTTCAAATTCGATGAGCCACTGGTGCAGGCCGGCATGGCCTTGTTCCAAAAAGAGGGGTGCCGCCGTATAATCCCTTACCTGGGCCCCGCAGGCTTTGGAGGCAGCCCCGATAGCGGTCTCGGCATTTTCGGCCATTAATTCCTCCCCAAAGGCATTGATAAAGGAGCGGGTTCGACCCAAAACGCGGATGGTATAGGGTTGGGTCGAGGTAAAAGTGACGGTATCGCCTACTTGGTAGCGCCAAAGGCCGCTGTTCGTAGAGATAACCAGGGCATAGGCTCGCTGGGTTTGGACCTGGTCCAAGCGCAAAACGGTTGGCTGAGGGTCATCGATTTCTTCGAGAGGGATGAACTCGTAATAAATTCCATAATCCAGCATGAGCAGCATTTCATCCCGATGCGGTTCAAGGGCCAATCCAAAAAAGCCTTCGGATGCGTTGTAGGTTTCCAGGTACCAGGTATGTTCCGATGGAAAGAGCCGTTGAAATTGGGCTCGATATGGATGAAATCCAACCCCGCCGTGGAAATAAACCTCCATATTCGGCCAAATTTCCAGCATGTTTTGTTTTCCGGTTCTTTCCAAAATTTGCCGACATATCAAGAGGATCCACGTAGGGACCCCGGCCATATTGGTAACATTTTCTTTGATGGTTTCTTCGATGATTCGATCCATCTTTTGTTCCCAATCGCCCATCAGGGCGACCGACAAATCGGGGGTTCGGATAAAGTCGGCCCAAAAAGGTTGGTTGTGCATCAACAAGGCAGACAAATCACCCGTGTAGCTGTTGGAATTAAGGGGGTTAATGGCTTGACTGCCTCCGATGGTTAGGCATTTTCCTTCAAAGAGAGCGTTATCAGGTCGGAGATTGCAATAGACTGATAACAAATCTTTGGCGCCTTTGAAATGACAATCCTGCAAGGCAGACTCGCTGACGGGAATGAACTTGCTACGGTCGTTGGTGGTACCGCTGGATTTGGCGAACCACCGTATTTCACCGGGCCATAACACCGAACTTTCGCCCTCCATGCTTCGTTGAATCCAGGGAAACAAATTTTCGTAGGTGTTCAAAGGCACCTTTTCTGCAAAGTCTTGGGGCCCCTGAAGGTTGGCGTAACCGTATTGTTCCCCCCATGCGGTGGTTTTGGCTTTGGTTAAAAGGCGTTGCAAAACCTCGTTTTGGACATCGTGGGGGTAGCGCATAAAGAGCTCCATCTGGTGCATTCTTTTTTTGAACCACCACGAAACCAGCTGATTAAAAACGGACACGGCTTAGGAGATGAAGGTTTCCTTCGACGGCCTAGTCAAAGGATTTCCGTTTGAATTCAAAATTCCGACCCAGGTACAATCGGCGTACTTCGGGGTCATCGGCCATGGATTCGGTTGTTCCTTGGCGGAGGATTTTGCCTTCAAACAGCAAGGTAGCCTGGTCGGTGATGGACAAGGTTTCCTGAACGTTGTGGTCGGTGATGAGAACTCCAATGTTACGGCGTTTGAGGGCGAATATAATTTGTTGAATGTCCTCCACCGCAATGGGGTCCACGCCTGCAAAGGGTTCGTCCAATAACATAAAGGCCGGATCGGTGGCCAAAGCCCTGGCCATCTCTGTGCGGCGTCGTTCGCCGCCGCTCAGCAAGTCGCCGCGGGTACGGCGAACGCGTTCCAGGTTGAATTCGGCAATCAGGCTTTCGGTCTTTTGGGCTTGGGCCACGCGGTCCAGGTCGGTTAATTCCAGGATAGCGCGGATATTATCTTCCACGCTCAGTTTTCGAAAGATGGAGGCTTCCTGAGGCAGGTATCCGATGCCCAAACGAGCCCTTTCGAACATGGGGAGTTGAGTCAAATCTTTTTGATCCAGCAAAACCCTTCCGCTATCCGGTTTGACAAGGCCGACCAGCATGTAGAAGCAGGTGGTTTTGCCTGCACCGTTGGGTCCGAGCAGACCAACAATCTCCCCTTGTTGAACTTGGAGGCTGACGGATTGCACCACGGCACGGCGTCCGTAGGTTTTGGAGATTAATTCGGCCTTGAGTTCCATTTTATTCACCACAAGGTCGTAGATCGAGAATTCGCAATTGCATGTCGGATTGGCCCCTGTAATAGTTTTCGTCCAGGTTGTAGGCGATGTCAAAGGGTAAGCCCTTGGCCAAGAGGGGTAGCAGGGCTGCCTGCCCAAAAGCAATGGCCGGGAGGGTTGTCCGTCCGTCCTTTTGCTGCAGGCTCAGGCTCAGGTGATTTTGACCAACAATGCGGGGCGAACCGGGGGAAGCATAGACACCCCGGGAACAAAAGACAGGTTGTCGGTTGCCTTGTCCAAAGGGGGCGAATTGTTTTAGAATTCGAAAGAACTTGGGGGTAATCACTTCCAAAGGCATTTCGAGATCAATGGGCAGCGAAGGTCTTTGTTGCCAAGGTTCCAGCGTTGCGGCGACGGCTTCTTCAAACCGTTGGCAGAAATCCTCGTAAGCCGATGCCTTCAGGGTCAGGCCTGCCGCGAATTTATGACCCCCGAATTGTTCAATCGTATCAGCGCACTGTTGCAGGGCATTGTACAAGTCAAAACCCTGAACGGAACGTGCGGAACCGGTCATTTTATCACCCTCCAAGCAAAAAACCACGGTCGGTTTGTAAAAGCGCTCCACCAAACGCGATGCCACAATCCCAATCACTCCTTTGTGCCATTCGCTGCCACAGACCACGGTGGTCATCTTGTTCTCGGCTTGGTGCATGGTCAAAGCCTGATCAATCGCAATCCGTGTTATTTCGGTGTCTGTATCTCTGCGATCCAAGTTGCTGTTTTCGATTTCAGCCGCTAAACGGGCGCATTCTTCAGGGTCTTCGCTGACCAGTAGTTGAACAGCCAGGCGCGCATCGCCCATGCGGCCGGCTGCGTTAATTCGAGGCGCAAGTCCAAAGATCACATCGCCAAGGTCGAGGGTTGGCTTACGGTTTTTGTAATGTTGCAACATGGTCCGTATGCCGATGGATGGGTTGTTATTTAATTTTTGGAGACCGTAATGGGTCAGAACCCGGTTCTCGCCTGTCAAAGGAACCATATCGGCTGCGATGCTAATCGCCACCAATTCCAATTGTTCCAAGAGTTCCGACATCGGCCACTCAAAACGATGGCAGAGGGCCACCAGAAATTTGAAGGCTACACCGCATCCGCTCAGGTCCTTGAAGGCATAGGGACAGCCCGGTTGAAGGGGGTTGAGGATGGCACAGGCCTTGGGTAATCGATCGGAGGGTTTGTGATGGTCCGTGATGATGACCTTGAGGCCAAGGGTGTTTGCGTAGTCGACCTGCTCAAAGGCGGTGGTTCCGCAGTCCAAAGTGACAATACAGCGGAATCCGTTTTGAACGGCCCAATCGATTCCTTTTTGGGAGAGGCCGTAGCCTTCGATGCGCCGATCAGGAATATAGTAACCGAGATCGGCACAATACTTGCGCAAAAACCGATAAGACAAAGCGACCGAAGTGGTGCCATCCACATCGTAATCACCGTAAAGCAAAATTCTTTCGCCGTTATCAATGCATTCGGCCAAAGTTTCTACGGCCTTATCCATGCCTTTCATCAAGGCGGGATCTCCTAAATCGTTCCAATGAGGTCGAAAAAAAGCCTTGCTTTCATCAAAGGTCCGAATGCCTCGTTGAACCAATAATTGAGCCAGGTGTCGGTCGATGCCAAGGGATTCTGCCAAGGCGTTGATGGTATCGGAAGATTCTCGTTCCTGAAAAATCCAGGCTTTGGCAGGAACGGCAACAGGGGTCAAAGGGCGCACGGTTAGAAAACCTAAAGCTATTTCCTAAGGGCCTTCGTTTTGGCCTCTTTGTTCAAAAAACAAGGAGGCTGCTTCTTGTTCGGCTTTGCGTTTGTTGAAATTTTGGGCGGTGGTGACCGCTTGGCCGTTGACCCATAGGGTAATGGTGTAGAGGGTGGCTTTGCCTCCGTTGTTGGAGGTTTCGGTTTCATCGCAGGCCATGCGGTACTTGGCTCGGTGTTTTTGGGCCCACTCCAGCAGTCGGCTTTTGGGGTTGATCCCGCTTTGTTCGAGCTCCTCCCAATCAATGCTGTGGTCCAGGATGGCGTTTTCGATCCAGCGCCTTGTGGCAATCAATCCAATATCCAAGTACAAGGCGCCAACAAAGGCCTCAAAGGCGTCTGCTACCGAGCCTTTGCTGTTCAATTGCCGGTCCAGGTGCTTGCTTTTTTGGGCATGCTCTGGATCTTCTGATAGCCGAATGGAGGTCTCTTTGAGGATGGCATCCAGGCCCAATTGCCGACCCAAGCGGTCCAGAAACTCCCCGTTGACGACTTTGGAACGCATTTCGGTCAAAAAACCTTCTTGTTTGAAGGGGAATTTTCGAAATAAATAATCCGCGACTACCAGGTCTAGTACCGCATCGCCCAAAAATTCAAGACGTTGGTTGGTGCTGTGGAAACTCAGGGTCTTCTGGCCGTGTACCAAAGGATGGGTAAAAGCCAATTCGTAGAGACCGGCATTGCGAATGCGCAGGCCGGTGAGGGTGCGAAGACGCTTTTGGAGTTCCTTGCGAGGATTGCCGGATGCAAAAAGTCGGGAAAGCAAAGGCATTAAGCCCGGTAAGCTTTGAAGACGACCGAGGTGTTGTGACCACCAAAACCAAAGGTGTTGCTGAGAGCGGCCCGGACTGTTCGGTTCTGGGCTTGGTTGAAGGTCAAGTTGATGCCTGGATCAAAGGCGGGGTCGTCGGTAAAATGGTTGATGGTAGGCGGAATAATTCCTTCGCAGATGGCTTTGATGGAGGCAATGGCCTCGACGGCGCCGGCTGCTCCCAGGAGGTGACCGGTCATGGACTTGGTTGAGGAAACATTCAGTCGGTAGGCATCCTGGCCAAAGACATTTTGGATGGCCTTGATTTCGGAAAGATCCCCGAGGGGGGTGGAGGTGCCGTGAACATTGATGTAGTCAATATCGGCGGGCCCCAGACCGCTGTCTCGCAGTGCATTTTTCATAACCAAGGTCGCACCCAAGCCTTCGGGGTGCGGGGCTGTGATATGGTGGGCATCGGCTGAGAGGCCGGCACCCGCAATTTCGGCATAAATACGTGCACCCCTTGCCAAGGCGTGATCCAGTGACTCCAAAATCAAAGCGCCCCCTCCTTCTCCCAGAACAAAGCCGTCTCGATCCAAATCAAAGGGCCGGCTGGCTGTGCTGGGGTCGTCGTTTCGTTCCGAAAGGGCCTTCATGGCGTTGAATCCAGCAACCCCCGGCTCGTTGATGGCCGCCTCGGAACCTCCGGTTATGAAAAGGTCGGCAACCCCCCAACGGATATAGTTAAAGGCATCAATGATGGCGTTGTTCGAGGAGGCACAGGCCGAAACCGTGGTGTAATTGGGACCGTGAAAACCGTATCGAATGGACAAATAGCCAGCGGCGATGTCCGAAATCATCTTGGGGACAAAAAAGGGATTGAACTTAGGCGTACCGTCCCCTTCAAAGAAAGCCTTGAATTCGTGATAAACCGTGTACATGCCCCCAATTCCGGAGCCCCAAATGACCCCTGCTCGTTCTCCGTTAAGCGTTACGACCTCCAATCCGGCATCCCTGAACGCCTCTTCTGCCGTGACCATGGCGTAATGCGTATAAGGGTCCATTTTACGGGCCTCTTTACGGTCCATAAAATTTTCGGGGTCGAAACCCTTGACCTCCGCAGCAAAACGGGTCCGAAAGTGGGTTGCGTCAAACTTGGTAATCGGCGCAGCTCCGCTGCGACCTGCTACAAGGCCTTCCCAGTACTGTTGGACCGTATTGCCCAAAGGCGTTAGGGCCCCTAGGCCGGTGACGACAACTCTGCGCATAAGTGGAATTAGGGCTTATCGCCCCAGGGTCAATTACTTGGCGTTGGCCTCCAGGTAGGTGATGGC
>JAIXRA010000014.1 GCA_027485465.1 Bacteroidota bacterium
GTTGGTCTTAACATTGATTTACCGTTTGAGCAAACGCATAATCCCTACATTGACGCCGACAAGCTCATGAATTTTGATTACTTCTTTGTTCGCAAATTAATGTTCATCAAATACGCCCAAGGCTTTATTGTCTTGCCCGGTGGGTTTGGGACCCTGGATGAACTTTTTGAGGCGCTCACGCTGATTCAGACTCACAAAATCGGAAAATTTCCGATCATTTTGGTCGGCAAAAGCTATTGGGGAGGCTTGATGGATTGGCTGCGCCAAACCGTCCAAGTCACCGAGTCCAACATCAGCCCCGAAGACCTGGATCTCCTGCAGGTGGTGGATACCGCGGCCGATGCGGTCCAAGTGATTGAAGATTTTTACAGCCGCTTTGTCTTGAGTCCCAACTTTTGATGAGTCGGGGATTGTTGCGATTTGCGATCGGCTTGATTTGGGGGTTGGCCTGGCCGGGTTGGGTGCTTGCCCAAGACTTTATTCATCCTGTCGAAGGACTTCCTCTCACTTCGGGTGTTTTTGGGGAATTAAGAACCAATCATTTGCATTCAGGATTGGATTACAGGACCGGGGGGAATACCGGTGTCCCGGTCTTGGCCTCCGCCAACGGTCATGTGAGCCGTATCAAAACCTCGGCGACGGGTTATGGCCTTGCCGTGTATTTGGATCACCCCAACGGCTACACCACGGTTTATGCCCACCTGGAGCGCTACGCCAGCCCTTTGGCTGAATGGATCAAGACGCGGCACTATCAATACCTTCAATTTGAACTGGATCTGGCCCTCAAACCCGGTGAAATCCCTGTTCGTCAAGGCCAAATCATTGGCTACAGCGGCAACACCGGCGGCTCCGGGGGACCCCACCTTCACTTTGAAATCCGCCATACCCTGAGTGAAGCCATCATCAACCCCCAGCATTTGGGTTTGAGGTTGTTGGATCAAAAAGCGCCTTATTTTCAATCCCTTCGTTTGGTGGAAATAGCGGGTCCCGGCCTCAGTCAACGTGTGTTACGAACCACCGACTTGTTCCCGCCCAAAACCAAGGTAACCAAAAGCAAAGGCAGGAAATCCCGCAAATCCAAACGCAAGCCTGCACCCGCAGTCGTCCGTCCACGGACGTATCCCCTCAGCGACGATGGTACGCCCTCTGAATCGGCCTCTGTGATCCCCGTTCCCTTAAAGAGCACTGGGTATGTCGAATTAATGGCCAGGGATCGGCAAGACTCCAACGAATTAACCACCGGGGTCTATCGCATTGTTGTGTTACAGAACCGAGATACCATCTACGAATTCAAAGCAGATGGTTTTCATTTTGACCAAACGCGCTATGGGAATTCGGTGATGGATTATCCATCCAGAATCCTGGATCGATCCCAAAGGCATCGCTGTCAGGTAAGTCCTGGAAACCAGCTGCCTATGTACGGTCGCATTCGTCGGAACGGTTTGCTTTACCCTCCCAACGAGGGATCCGCCGACTCGGTGCAAATATGGTGTTATGACTTTAACGGGAACAAAGCTGGGCGAGGCTTTGCAGTCAAGGCGGATTCAGCAGCGGCCGTTCCGATTCGCATGGCACCCCGCATTCCGACCGACCGCGAAACCATCCTTCGGGATCAAGGCCTGGTTCTGCGTTTGCCTCCAGGGACTCTCTACGATGAGGAGCCGTTGCGTCATCGATCGCTTCCTCCAGCATCGGGTAACCTGGCCTCCAGAACTTGGGAAATTCACAACGCTCGGACGCCGGTTCACCAACCCTACGATGTCCGTATTCAGGCCGGGACCCATCGGATCAATCCATCCCTGCGTTCCAAGGTTTTTTTGGAAAACAAAGGCCTGGGGAATCAAATCGCCTACCATTCGGGGACTTGGGATGGAAATTGGTTCCTGAGCCAGGCACGGATGTTCGGTCGTTTGAGCCTGGTTGCTGACACCGTGCCACCCGCCATCCGTTGCTTGCTCAATCCCAAAATAAAGGCCCTTCGGAGGGGTCAAATCCTTTCCTATCGGATCAGCGATGCCATGACCGGTGTGCACGATTACCGACTCTGTGTCGGCGATGCTTGGGTTTTGGGTCAATTCGATGCCAAAAACAGCCTGTTGACCGTCGCCGTGGACGAATGCTTCCCGCTTGGAAACCAAAACCTGGAATTGATTGTTAAAGACAAAGCCGGCAATTCCCGAATCCATCGTCTCCTCATTGACATCGAAGGAATGGACCCGTCCTCTTTGCTCCCTGAACCTTAAAACTCAAACACACAAACCATGCCCAGACCCCAAGTTGGCGAAAAAGCCCCTGCCTTTGAAGCTCCGGACCAAAACGGAAAAATGCGGAGCCTCCATGAATTCAAGGGGCAACGTTTGGTCCTTTACTTTTATCCCAAGGACGATACGCCTGGTTGCACGGCCGAAGCTTGCAGTCTGCGGGATCATTACCAGAGCCTACTCCAAGCCGGTTACCAAATCCTGGGCGTTAGCAGCGACTCACCTGCTTCGCATCAGAAGTTCATCGCCAAATTTCAACTACCCTTTGACCTCATCAGCGACCAGGACAAAACCGTCCACGAAGCTTTTGGAACCTGGGTCCAAAAAAGCATGTACGGTCGAAGCTATATGGGAACCGACCGGGTGACCTTTGTCATCGGCGCCGACGGAATCATACAAGAGGTTATCGCCAAGGTGGATACCAAAAACCACGCCGCTCAAATCCTCGGTTAATTTGGTTTTTTTTGATTTGGAGATGAGGCGCCGGTCATTCGCCGGATTTGTTCCAAAGAATGCTCCATCCCCTGTCGGATTTCGGGAGACAAACGGGTTCTGTACAATACAACCACAAAGAGCCCAACCATGAGGGACGATTGCCATCCAACGCGCCACAAGGTGACAAGGTGGGATTCGTGCGATGGAGGGGTCAGGGCTTGAAGCAAAAGACCGAAGCCGTAAACCACCACCAAGAGAATCAACGCCGAAAGGGTGGACCGCCCAAAGGGCTGTATTCTCAATTTGAACCATAGAAATCCCCCCTTGAGTCCGTTGAAAAGGAGGATGGACAGGGTGCTACCGGCGGCAGCCCCGGTCAGGCCGTACCTCGGTATCATGAGGTAATTAGCGCCAAAAGAAACAAGTCCCAAAAAAAGAATGGATGCCAGGTTGAATCGGTAATAGGGTGAATTCAAAATGATTTCTGAATTCAAGCCGTTGGACATATCAAACCAGCGAGCCAGACCAATCCATAACACCACCCATTGGCCTGCCTTGTAAACTTCACCGTTGGGCATCAACGCAAAGAGAGCTTCCACGTGGGTCCAGACCAAGACAAGCAACATCCCTCCGATCAGCATTTGGTTGAGGGCCGCCTGTTGATGGAGCTTGGCAAGGGTTCCATAATCCCTTGATTTCCAAGCATGGGTTATTAGGGTCCCTGCGATTTGGGAAACCGAGCGGCGAGGCATTTCGATAATGGTCCCCACAAAGAAGGACAGCGAATAAATACCGGTGGCGGCGAGGCCGGTGAGCCAGGCCAGCATCAGACCGTCAATACGTTCCGCAATCACAACCCCGGCCCCACCGATGATCATCCAAAGCGAATAACGTAGCATCAGTGGACGGAGGGCTCTGCGAACCCGTATGCGCGATGGGTCCAAGTACAGAACCCCCATCAAGCGCAGATACCGCGCGAGCAATAGCACCAAAGCAGCGTAGGTCCCGCAAATACCCCACAAAAAGGCATCCCATCCCAGGTAACCGTGACCATAGGCCAAGGTCAAAACCGTTAACCCCGCCCTTAGCAAAATTTCGCGCAGGAGGGCGTTGACCACAATGCGCAAATGCAATCGGGCCCAGATCTCCAAAATATTCTGGAGCATGATGAGCGCCGTCAGCGGAAGAATCATCCACCAATAGCGATTGGCTTCCGGGGAATTGGCGGCAAAAAGGCTTTGCCAGAAATCCCTCAAAAACCAAAACAAGCCCCCAAAAATCAGGAAGCCCACCGCCCCTACCCCCAACGAAAACAACAGAAATCCGTTATGCTGCCGTTGTTCATCCTGGAAATAGGGAAAAAACCGGGACATGGCGCTTTGGAGGCCCAGTTGGGTGAAGATGGAAAGGCTCAGAGCGACCCCCAACAGCAATTCCCGAATCCCGATGAGTTCGGGGTTGAGGTAGCGAGGAAAGAAATAAAGCAGGTTCAATGCGCCCAATGCCACCCCTACATAGGTGACCAGGGTGGATTTGAAGCTTTGGCGTACGACCAGTCCCACGGCGCAAACCTACAACAAAGCAACCAAGTCAACCGATAGGAGTCTATTTTTGGGCATGATGCATATTGCCATCCTGGGATCCAGGGGCATACCCAACCAATACGGGGGATTTGAGCAATTTGCCCAACAACTGGCGGTTTTCCTGGTCCAGCAGGGGCATCGTGTCACGGTTTACAATTCTTCCTTGCATCCCTACCGGGAATCGAAATACCAAGGGGTTGAAATTGTTCGGTGTTACGACCCCGAAAATCATCTGGGAACGGCCGGGCAGTTTGTTTACGACCTGCTGGGTATCTTGCATGCGCGTCGAAAGTCCTACGATGTCATCCTTCAATTGGGGTACACCAGTTCAGCGCTTTGGTACCCTTTGCACCCGTCCGGTGTCCCGGTGGTGACCAATATGGACGGGCTGGAATGGAGGCGCAGCAAATACCGAGGGCTTGTTCGCCGATTTTTGCGTTGGTCCGAAGCAAGGGCCGCCCATCGCAGCCAAGCCCTGGTATCGGATTCCAAGGGAATCGCCCAATACCTACAACAGACCTACGGTTTGGATTCCACTTTTATCCCGTACGCGGCACTGCCCGTTGATCCCCTGACTACCGAAAAGCTCGCCCAGGTTTTGGAGCCTATGGGGTTGGTGCCCGGGGGCTATGACCTGCTGATTGCCCGCATGGAACCGGACAACCATATCCACACCTTGCTTGAGGCCCATGCCCACGCGGCCGCCCTCCGCCCCACCCTTCCACCCCTGGTCCTCGTCGGCCGACCCGCCAACGCCTTTGCCCGCGGTCTGCAGGCCCGGCATCCCAACAGCCCCCACATCCGCTGGCTGGGAGGCATCTACGAACAAGACACCCTCGAAATCCTGCGCCAGGGAAGCCGCCTCTATTTCCACGGGCACAGCGTTGGCGGCACCAACCCCTCCCTCCTCGAAGCCATGGCCTCGGGTTGCCGCATCGTGGCCCATAACAACGAATTTAACCGTTCGGTTTTGGGCGATGAAGCCGTCTATTTTGACGAGGCCATCGCTCTCGGTACGTACCTGGCCAACGACAACCCCTGGCCTGAATCCTGGCCCGCCAAACACCGCCAAACCGTCGCCGAACAATACACCCCTGAACAAATCATGGGAGCCTACCTCCACCTACTCCAACAATGCTCCAACGCATCCTGACCTCCGTAGGCCGTTTGGCACCAAGCCCCGAAAGCCGGATCGCCGCCCTGCTGGTGGCCGGGGTCTTCATGCCGCCCTTTTTGCAGGTCCTCGTCCAAGGCCTGTGGTTGGGTTACCTTTTGTGGAACCGGCGTGGTGACCAACAGCGTGGTGACCAAGAGCGTGGTGACCAAGAGCGTGGTGACCTACAGCGTAGTAACCAACAGGTCAGCTTTTTGAGCCGCCTAAGTCTCCCCGCCTGGGCCCAAATTCTACTGGGCTTGTTGACCTTGCTTTCGTTGTTATGGACCACCAACCAAAGCGAAGGCTGGACCGAAATCATCAGCAAAATTCCTTTGTTCACCTGGCCCATCGCCTTTGCATTAGCTGACCAAAAAACCACCAACCTCCGAACCGCCTTGCTTCGTTGGACCTGGATCAGCAGTGGTCTGGTGGGCTTGGTCTGTGTCCTCGATGTCCTCTTTCGAAGCCAAGCCCCGGCCTTTTGGTTCGCCGACCTGGTTTACGAAAATCTGGCCCGAATAAGCGGCCTGCATCCCATCTACCTTTCGATATGGGTCCTCATGGGCATGCTTGCCTACCTCCAAGATCGGGTGGTCGGCTCGGAAGCCAGCGCGCCCTCATCACCCCGTCTCGCCCTGCGTCAAAGGCTCTTTCATACCCTTTACCTGGGATGTTCCTTGGTTTTCCTCACCCAACTCTCCTCCCGCATGGCCCTGTTGACCGCCCTGCTGGTGCTGACTGCGTCGGTGTTTTTTCTGGCCCGCACCGGGCGGCTACGCCTCGTCTACCTTCCTCTCCTCCTCTTGGTCCTCCTCCTTCCTTGGGCCCTTATTAACGGCAACAAAGTCAACCAATCCCGCTACAAAGAAATGGTGAACCTCCAAGGCACCTACCAAAGCGACCGCTGGGGAGGAAGGGCTCTACGCGTCCAAAAATGGAAATACACCCTGCACTGTTACCTGCATTTTCCCCTCTTGGGAACCGGAGCCGGCGATTTCCAAAAAGAACTCCTCGATACCTACCGCCAAAACGATTTTAGCCCAGGCTTCGAAAACCGCTTCAACAGCCACAACCAATACCTGCAGACCTTGGCCACCCTGGGACCCCTGGGACTGGCCCTCCTGCTGACCTGCCTCTTCCTTCCCCTACGCTGGCATTGGGAGGACCGTTACTGGCTGGGCATTGCGACCGTCCTGCTGGTGGCGGCCTCCATGCTCACCGAAAGCTTGCTCGAACGCCAAAAAGGTATTTACATCGTTGGATTGCTAGCCAACGGGTATTTTTGCTACCGACAACGCCCCTCCAAACCAGGACCCCTTGAGCCTCCTCCACCGCAAGCGCTATAGCCGCCCCCTGGCCGGTACCGACCTGGCCTTGGTCACCCTGGGCTATGCCCTGGCCTATTACCTGCGCTTTGGGGAATGGCAACATTTGTTCAGTCCGGATTTTGTCGCCTTTTGGGGCATCCTTCTTTTGCTGTGGATTACATCGGCCCTCATCACCGGATTGTACGAGCGCGCTCCTTCCTCCGATCCGTTTCGACGGCTCTCATTGTGGTTTCGGTGCTTTGTACTCTTTGCTGTAACAACGTACGCATTCAACGGGTTGATCAAAGTCTATTATTCCCGCATTCTCATCACCCTCATGCTGGCCGCAACCGCCAACCTCCAAATCCTCTGGCACTGGTTTTTTCCAACCGTCCTGCGCCGCAGCGGTTTTCATCCCTACCGGGGAGCCAAAGCGGTGCTTCTAGGACCCGGAATCGCCGAAGATTTTGAGCGGATTAACCGCAAAACCCTCCAACTATTTCCTCAAATCCTGGGCTACTTTGGACCCGAAAGAGACGAGCATTCCAGGCACCTGAACCGCTTAGGAGGAGCCGATGAATGGCCGGACCTCCTCCCCGATTTGCTGCGCTCCGAAACCATTTCGGATATTTATTGCAGTGCCTCCCTGCCCAAAGGCAACGAGCTCGAAGCCCTCAGCCGCCTTGCTTCCGAACATTTGGTCAACCTGCACCTGGTCCCCGATACCAGAATGGTCCCGCTGGCACGCATCGAAATGGACTACCTGGGTCATCTGCCCATCTGGAGCCTACGGCCCTTTGCGCTCGAAACCGAGAGCGCACAGCGTATGAAGCGGGCCGTTGACTTGGTCCTGTCCTTGGGGGTTCTGGTTCTAGTGCTCTCCTGGCTGGTGCCCTTGATGGCCCTGTTGATACGACTGGACAGCGCAGGGCCGGTGTTTTTTGTGCAATGGCGATCGGGCAAAGACAACCGGCCCTTTCGTTGTTACAAATTCCGCAGCATGCGCCTCAACGATGAAGCGGACACATTGCAGGCCCGCGCCGACGATACCCGCATTACCCGCATGGGGCGTTTTCTTCGTAACACATCCTTGGATGAATTGCCCCAATTCTGGAATGTCCTCAAAGGTGATATGTCCGTGGTCGGACCGCGCCCCCACATGCTCTCCCACACCCTTTCCTATTCCCAAGTGATTGAGCGCTTTATGGCCCGGCATCGGGTCAAGCCCGGCATCACCGGCCTATCCCAGGCCATGGGCTATCGGGGCGAGACCCGCGCCAAACAAGACATGAAAAACCGGGTTCGGCTGGATTTGCTTTATATCCAAAACTGGTCCCTGGGACTGGACCTCAAAATCATGGGGATGACCGCTGCGACCCTACTTCGTTCTTTGAAGAACGGCCCGGAACCGAGCGCTGGTGCCCCAAACGCAGGATAGCCTGCGGTTCGGAACGACCGGGAAACATGCGGTCCCGGTCCAAACTCAAGCCCACCGACCAAGTCGACCCTCCTTCCTTCCAACGAAATTGCACCGTGCTCCGCCGGTGATCGTAAAGCCCCGGATTCCACGCCTTGAGTCCCGAAACTGGACCCGGAACCGGTACCCAAAATTCCTCGGACCACTCCAACGACCGCTGTCCCGGCAAGCGACAGCCCAACGATAGCTTGTGCCGGCCGTAAGATTGATCCAAGTCCGGTGCAGAACCACCAAAATCCGAAAACTGCTGCTGCCATCGAAGGCGATAATCCACCGACCAAATCCCGATGCGTTGACCCAAACGAGCATCCATCATCCAGCGCGGTCGAAGATTGACCCCACCCGACTCGTTCCTCCAAGCCAAGCGCCAACCGCCCGCAACCCCCGCGTCCCAACCAGCAATCTTGTTTTTCCATCGATAATCAGCCCACCAATCGGTCTGCAAACGCTCTGCATACCATTCCCTCCCCAAAATCCGCAGCGAAACAGGTGGAGGCGGCACCCCGCTCTCCAACCGTAATTCCGCCTCCGCGATCAATCGCAGTTGGGGTGTCACCTTCCAGGGGTACGAACCCTGCAACCACAAAGCCGGTTCCACCGCTGAGGCCCATGAAGGACTGAACAGATACCAAGCCCCAAGCAATAGCGCCTTGCGAGCCAAGAAACGAGGCAGGAACCCCGATCGCTTCTTATTCAAAATAATAGACTTTGAGTTGCACGGTATCCCGCAACAAATCAACGCGCAGGACCTGGTAACGATGCACCGGAAGCGCAGTCCGAAGCCTTAAATCTTCCATAACTCGCTCAGGATTAGCTTCCTGAATCAAATCAACCCGATCGTATAACACCGTCCGAACCGATTCCCGACGGTACAGCCAATTGCTTTCCAGCAAAGCCGTTAACCCCAAGATCCCCAACATCACCGCCCCCATCGTCGGGAGGGGCAAAGCAGCCACCGCCGAAAAAACACCCAACGATATGGCCAAAAAAAGATAGGTCATATCCTTAATCGAAATGTCCTCGGTCCGAAACCGTAACATTCCAAAAACTGCAAAAAGCCCAAAAGCCGCCCCCATCGAAAAGGCGGTTCCGTTGAGGCTGTAGGATAACATAAAAATAACCAGGTTGGTAATGATGAGAGTAAAAAACAAATCCCTCGTTTTGTAAACCCCAAAATATATCCCCCGTACCATCAACCAGACGGCAGCCAAATCCAGAATCAAACGGGCAACAAAATCATTCAACATTCGTGTAGGTTGTTAAGAGTGATGGTTGGCGCAGCACTTTGCGGCCACCGAATAAAAGCCCTGGGCCGTTCCGGCAGGGTTTGGAGCATTATCAATCGCTTGCACTGAAAATATTTGCTAAAGGAACCCTCCTGAACCCTCCCTTGCAGGCTCCATAGGTCCAGCAAATGCCGTTCGCGCCGGGCCTGTTTGAGTTCCAGCAGGACCAAGGACCCAAAATCCAAACGACGGTCCCCGTCGGTGGCCTTCAAGGCCCGGTCAACGGTCAAGCGTTCCCCGTTCACAGGGTTAAACAGGGTCTGGCGTTGGTATTCAATGCGCAGACTCCGTTGGAGGGTGTTGGGAACCAGGGCCTGCAATCCCGCCACCCGGTGTTGACCCGCTTCCAAGCCTTGCGCCAGCAAATCCACGTAGGCCTGATTGGCCCGTTGATTGTCCGTGGCTTCGCCGGGTTGCAAGGCGGTGCGGACTTTGATTTGGTAACCCCGGGGGTGTTTTTGTTTGAGCTCCCAAAAGGAACGCTGATTGGATTGATAGGTTCTTAATCGGAATTTGTTACGGCGTAAACGCCCTGTGCGATGGGCGTGGTAAAAAGCCAATTCGGGATTATCAAAATAATCGTTGGTATAAAGCGTTTCGCGTTGGCCATTGACCTCCACATAACAATGACTATGGTCCAGAGCCTCCCACAAAAATTCCAGATCCGCCTCCGCACAAAGGTATTTGCGATCGTAGCGCCGCATCAAAGAGGCCGCCTCCGGCAATTCAAGAAGGTCCAGGCCTTTCATCGCTTTGATTTCAACCGGATCGGTCTGTTTATACGGGGGTACGTCTATTTATTTTTTGATCCAAAGGGTGTCCAGGGTTTTTTGATCCCTGCGAGTTCCCAATTCAAAATCCAGCCAAACCGGCTCCTGGTTGGAGGTATTGCCCGATGTCGGAAAGCGATCCGAATAGGAATAGACCCTGTATCGACCGGTCCGTAAGTACCCAAAGCGATAGCGCCCATCGTACGATGTCCTGCCATCCATTCCCGGCACGGGATCATCCCCAAAAACCAAGTAAATACGCTCATCCATGGCCGGGTAGCGAGAAAGAACGGTGGTGAACGTGGAATTCCAATCCTCGACCATCACCACCCCTTGCACCGATGCATAACCCCCTTCGCCAGGACCCGGATCGCAGGAGACCAGGGCGCTGATAACACCCATCAAAAGAAAACCCCATCGCATCGAACGAGGTTTGGGAATTAGCGTTTGATCCATGAACGAAGATACAGACGGTCACCGTGGCTTAGCCTTAACCAATACATCCCGGTCGCCATTCCCTCGACCGACAAGCGGATATCTCCACCAAAACCTTGCTCCTTCTGGTGAACACGTCCGGTGGCATCCACCAATTCCACAACCCAAGGAGTCTCATCGTCCATAAGATTCAAGCGAACCCTTAGGATATCTTCAGCTGGGTTGGGATACAAGGTGAGCAGGGGCTGTCGATCTTCCGTAGCGTCAACCCCCAGCGCCCAATTGTTGTTGGCGGCAATGGTATGGGGACGACGCACAAAAGCACCGCTTCCGTTGGGAATGCGCGCCAACGAAGAGTCTGCCACCTGGGCCGCAAAAATCAATTCATCTTGGAGCACCAAGTTGCTATCGTAGAGGTACAAGGTTTCCCCCAAAGCGGATAACTTAAAATTGGTATGCAAAGGACCTTGGCTGCTGTCTTCATCGGCCCAAATCACCAAGTAACCACCGGCGGGAACGCTGGTGCCTAGGGGGAGGCTCCACTTACGCAAATTGTTCGGGTTATCTGTCAGGCAATAACCACCGGCATCCACCGCAACATTGCTCCGGTTGTGCAACTCGATCCAGTCTTCGCTTTCACCGTTATCATCCACCGGACCGCCCTGGTTAAGGGCCATAATTTCATTGAGAACCAAGCGATCGCGCGATGCACCACCTTGCGTACGGTAAACCATCACATCGTGCTCCGCCCCCGGTGGATAGTAGGTCACCGATTGAGCCGTGTTCGTGGCAACCGCCTCCACATAATACCGAACCACGGTCTGGGGCGCTTGCCCGGGCAAATAGGCCCCGTAAATTCCATCCCCCGCCAGGCTATCCCCGCTCATCCCATCATCCTGCATGTTCACCCGTCCAAAATTCCCGACCCAACCGGTGGCATAATACAAGCGCAGTGCCTGCACCATCGCGGGGTTGCTGACTTGGGCCCGTACCAGAACCCTCGCACCCGGTAAGGGCGCCTCGTTCCAACGACCCAAACTATCGTATTGGTCCAAACCCAAAACCACCGGCCCTTGCTGCGCCACTTCGGTCTGGGTTCGGAGGTAATTGTAGCGGTTGGTAACAAACGTCTTGAGCGATGTGACGCCGCTGGTATAGCTGGCCGTTGTATAAAGCTTCTTGGTATCGGCTGCAACCAAGGCCGCAATACGGGCGTTCATGGTATCGATTACCGGATGCAATTGGGTTGGATTAAAAGTCTCCGCAAGGATGGTGCGATAGTGAGCCAAATACCGCTGGCGCCATTCCGGAACATTGAGTAATTTGTTGAGCAAAGGATAGTTGACATTGGTGACATTTTTGAAAGGTCCCCAGTTGCTGCTTGTCGCCGCATTACTCAAAAAACTTGAATTCCCGTCGTACTCCAGCGGAAAGGTGCGACCGCTTTCAGGTTCATAATAAACCATGTAATCCATCTTGCCCTTCATGATGTAGCTATCATCATCGGCAAAAATATTTTCAACCGCAAGGTGCCACAAAATTCGGTCAATATCCAGGTACCTGCGGGTGCTGTCCGATGGGGCCGAAGGAACCTGGCTCAAGGCTTTGCAAGCCTGCACCAAGGCCTCCCATGTTAGAGCTATATCGCTGGATTTGAGGCTGTAGTATTGCTTGTACAGGTTGGTATCCAGCCCCAAAAAATTCATGCCGGCCGTCCCATCGCCCCAACCACCGCCCGGTGCTCCACCCGATACCCCTGTGGTGGCCCGAAAGCGCGGCCCGTCGTTGCTCAAAAACCATTCCTCCAAAAATTCCTTGTCCACATCCTGGACATTATCGTAAATTCCCCAATCTTGCCCGTTTAAAAAGAGCCGAACAAAATTGCCTTTGGCAATGGGGGTATGCCTTCTTGCAGACTGATTGTATAACACTTCGCGCATAAAAGTTGCATCCCCGTGCGCATTGTTGAATTTGAGATTCCGAAAACCCATAACATCCTGATCAGGCCTAAGCCAATCCATCTCAATCCCAAAGGATTTCTTTTGGGACGACCCAATGGTTGAGTACGATGTGTTCCCTCGAAAGCGAACCCCCACACTGTCCAGGGTTTGTCCGGCCACGGTCATCGATGCCAGAAGGTTGGTTTCGGAGGCATAATTCTGACCCAACAAGGTCCAGTAATTGCTTTGCGGAAAAGTCAAGTAAACCGATCGAATGCTGTCCGGATGGTAGAAACCTTGGTCCGCCTGACCTCCGGTGTACAAGGTTCGGCCGTCGGAGGACCAATGCCATTCGGTAGGCAAATTCTGAGCAGCCATGCCCATCCAAGCAGCCTGCCCAAGGCTCCAAACGACCCATACCCCCAAGGCAAGACGCCTTTTGGAAATCCAAAATTTCTTCATGTTAAGCGAAAGTTAAGCCTTTTTGGGGCCTTGGACTCCCACCAAAGCCCAAAGTCAAGTGCCAGCCTAATCTTTTAGGCAGCGCACCGACATGCCGAACAACAAGAAGTTGGCATTGCGGAACATGCTCGTCGAAGCGTAATTGAGTTGACGGCTCCAGGCCTTTCCGGGTTCCGCCGGAGAAGTTGACCACCAAAATCCATGGATGCCCTGTCCTCCAAAACCCCCAGTCGCCGCCCTAAACCCGGCCGCTCGGGCCCTGAAGCCCATCAAATTCGCGGCTCCTGCATTGGGAAAATCCCATTCCAGGGTATCCTTGAGCGCCCCACCTTCCTTGTCGCCCCGGCTGATGTACTCCTGGAGCGTGGTCCATTCGGCGTCGGAAGGCACGTGCCATCCGGTTGGACAAAGACCGCGGTTATCGCTGAGGGCAAAGTGATTGTAGAGCATCCCCTCCAGGGTGTCCTGGTCCGGATCGTTGGTGTAGTATGCAAAGGCACCCGCAGAGGTGGACAACCAAAGCGAATCTTCTTCGATGACCGGAATCGCATCGCCGTTTCGGTACGTCGATGTGCGTAGGTTCTCACGCAACCAACATTGGTCACCAATTTGAACGGTGGGATAGGCATTTTGGTCCACATCACGGACGATTTCGGCACCAGGACACGGTTTGTAAACCAACTGAACCGTCTCCTTGCGGCAAGAAGTCGTCGATCCCAGAATCAGCAAGGCCAGGGCCCCAAAAAAAGTCCGAGTTAGCGTATTTGATGTGGCCATGGTCTTTGAATTAAACAAATGTAGGCTGCCTTTGGCCTAATTATCCCCGTTCCACGGCTGGGGTGGCGCTTGTTTCTTGGATGGTTCTTTGAGGCAGCGAACGCTGAAGGCATCCTCTCGGTA
>JAIXRA010000073.1 GCA_027485465.1 Bacteroidota bacterium
ATCCAGGCCAGCAGGCGCTCCGGCTCGGCCATGCGGCCTTCGCCGATCAAGCCGGATGCTAATTCCCCGTGTTCGGTGGGGATCAGGTGGTAGCCCCGTTCAACCAAGGTCTGAATATTGGCTTGGGTGGAGGGATGCAGGTACATGTCGTGGTCCATGGCCGGGGCAAAGGCCACCGGGCAGCGGGCCGATAACACCGTGGCCAATAACAAATGATCGCATAGTCCCTGGGCCATATTCGCCAAGGTATGCGCGGTGCAGGGTGCTATCAAAATCAAATCAGCCCACAGGCCCAAAGCCACGTGGTTTACCCATTCTCCTTCCTGGTTCTTGACCAGGTTCGTGTAAACAGGACGACCGCTCAAAGTGCTGAGGGTCAAGGGTGTTACAAATTGTGCGGCTGATGGGGTCAAAACCACCTGAACCTCCGCGCCGCTGCGGACCAAATCGCGGACCAGCGAACAAATCTTGTAGGCAGCGATGCTTCCGCTGATGCCAATCAGGATTTTCTTGCCAGCCGGCATAACAAAGCAGTTGAGGACTTATTGCCCTGTTTTGTTTTTGGCGTCGTTGCGATAGTAGATTTTGCCCTGCTTGAACTCGTCAATAGCCTGGAGGGTAGGCTTGGGCATGCGCTCGTATTGACGAGAAATCTCGATTTGTTCCCGGTTTTCGTAAACCTCCTCCAAAGTGTCGGCAGGGGTTGCAAATTCCGCAAGCTTGGTATTCAGCTCTTCCTTGATTTTGGTCGCGATTTGATTGCTGCGTTTGGCAATCACGGCGACAGCTTCGTAAACATTCCCGGTGGGTGTTTCCAAATCTTTGAGATTGCGGGTTACGGTGGTGTTGGTTGCTGACATGGTCTTGGGGTTGGTAAAATTTAAAAAGTCTAGGGTCAATAAAAAAGGCAAGAGTCCATTAAAAAGTCGAATGGGCAAAGCTTGTCGTCGTGTGAGCCGTGGAGGGGAGAACTCCGCCGTTATGAGCTCGAGGAGAGGCCAGAAAAGCCCGGGCTTCTTCGGCCAGCGCCCGACTCCGGGCCAGGTACAAAGACTGAGGGTATTCCTCGGACAAGGCTTGATGGGCTTCGAGCATGGATTCAAAACGCGAAGCCTTCTTGGCTTCGATGCTGTTGGTGGCCAATTTGTAGAAAGATTCCACGACCAGCCAGCGGATTTTCTCACGCTCTTCCAGATCGGGGTATTCAACAAGGAGGTGCTGCAAGGTCACAGCGCTGGCTCGGTAATCCTCCATGCGGTAGAACAGCATGGCGGATTCAAAAGCTTTGACCCTCATTTTGTTACGTAAACCTTCAATCATGCGGTTGCACTGTTCAAGGCGAGGGGATGCAGGGTATTTGTTGACAAAAAGCTGCAGACCTTCGATGGCTCGAAGGGAATTGGTTTGGTCCAGGTTGGCACCCGGCGAATCCATGTACATGCAGTAGGCATACATGAAGTCCATTTCTTCGCCCTTGGGGCTGGAGGGGAACAATTGATTAAATTGCTTGAAATGGTAGGCAGCGGTTTGGTACGCCCCCATCTGAAAATCGCAATACGCGTAGTAGTAATAAATGCCTTCGGAGAGATCCGAGCCCCGGTAGGCCGAAACCAGCTCCTCCAACAAGGGCTGCGCTTTGAAGTATTCTCCCTGCAGGTAAAACTCCCTGGCTTTTTGAAATTTGAAATTCAAGTTGGGGTTCTTCAGGATTTTGTTGTAAGAATCACAGCCGAGGGTTACCAAAGCCAAAAGCCCGCCCAGCAGGAGGGTCCGACCTTGTAGGCCGTTTTTTGGGGTGTATTGGGCTGCCTTCATAACAGAGGGACCGCAAATTTACTTAATTTAGAGGCAATAATTGGTCAATAAACATTTATCAACCCTTCTAATATCCCACGCACCATGGACCTCTTCAAACGCCTCGAAAACCGCCCCGGACCCCTCGGTCGTCATGCCAAAGAATCCGAAGGTTACTATATGTTCCCCAAATTGGAGGGCTCGATTGGTCCTCGAATGCAGTTTAGGGGTCGGGAAAACCTGGTTTGGAGCCTTAACAACTACTTGGGATTGGCCAATCACCCCGAGGTACGGGAAGCCGATGCCCAGGCAGCGGCCGAATACGGGATGGCTTGGCCGATGGGAGCGCGTATGATGTCCGGTAATTCCGACCGCCACGAGCAGTTGGAGACCGAACTCGCCCATTATGTTGGCAAAGAAGCCGGTCTTTTGGTCAATTACGGTTACCAGGGCATTGTTTCGGCCATTGATGCCTTGGTGGATCGGCACGATGTCATCGTTTACGATGCCGAATCCCATGCTTGTATTGTGGACGGGGTGCGTTTGCATGCCGGCAAGCGCTTTGTTTACAAACACAACGACATGGCTGGGCTGCGGACGCAATTGGTCCGGGCCCAACGCGTCATCGAGGAGCAGGGGAACTTGGGCGGAATTTTGGTGATAACCGAAGGGGTTTTTGGGATGTCAGGGGCCCTTGGTGCCTTGGATCAGGTGGTTGCCCTCAAAAAAGACTTTGAATTCCGCCTTTTGGTGGACGATGCCCACGGTTTTGGGGTCATGGGTCCCCAAGGGGAAGGAACCCCGGCCCATCTGGGGGTGAACGAAGGGGTGGACCTGTATTTTGGGACCTTTGCCAAGGCCATGGCCTCCATTGGAGGTTTTTTTGCAGGGTCGGCGGCTGTAATTCAGCACCTGCGTTACAACATGCGGTCCCAGATTTTTGCCAAATCCCTTCCCATGCCTTTGGTGGTAGGGGCGCTCAAGCGTCTGGAAATCATGCGCAGCCGGCCCGAATTCCGGATCCGGCTCTGGGAAATCGTGAACGCCCTCCAAAGCGGATTGCGGCAGCGGGGTTTCAACCTGGGACCCACAGCCTCCCCGGTCACCCCGGTGATTCTGAGCGGTTCTTTGGGCGAAGCGACCGGAATGGTGGCCGATTTGCGGGAAAACTGGGGGATTTTTTGTTCGGTGGTGGTGTACCCCGTTGTTCCCAAGGATGTCATTCTCCTTCGTTTGATCCCAACGGCTGTCCATACCGATGCCGATGTAGCCCATACCCTGGAGGCGTTTTCGTCGGTTGCCGCCAAATTGTCCGAGGGGGCTTACCGGAACGAAGGGATCGTGGTGGTCTAAGGAAGCCCGAGGTCACGGTTTCCCGGAGGGGCCTTTTGGGGGCGGGATATTTTTTTGGAAATACATTAATGTTGTTTTAATCCAAAGTGTATCTTAGAGTTACGTAAACCATACGCCTATGAACCCATACCAGACTTTGCTAAGTGCTGTTCTCGAAATGGAAAAGGATTTCGAGAAATTCTACGACAAAGGGAACGCCGCCGCCGGTACCCGAGTTCGCAAAGGACTCCAGGCCCTGAAATCCAAAGCGCAGGAATTGCGCCTGGATGTTCAGACCAAAAAAACCGCGTAAACGGGCCGCAGAGGGTATCTTTGCACCCTACTTAGCGGCTTGGCATATACCGATCAATTTGAATCCAAAGACCGCTCCATGGGTTTCATGGAGCATCTTGATGCCCTGAGGGCCCACTTGTGGCGCTCGGTCGTGGTGATTTTTGTGTTGATGCTGGTGCTTTTTTCCCAAAAAGCCTGGGTCTTTGATACCGTGTTGCTGGGCCCCAAGAATCCAGATTTTATCTCCTACCGCTGGCTTTGTTCCTTGGGAAACGCCTTGGGACAAGGCCAAACCTGGTGTGTGGAGGCGATGCCCCTGCAATTGGTCAACCTGGACTTGACCGGGCAGCTCATGCAGCATCTCTACGTGTCCTTTTTTGGGGCCGTGGTGCTGGGGTTCCCGTACCTGGTTTGGGAAACTTGGCGTTTTTTGAGCCCTGCCTTGAGGGATCGCGAGTTTTTTGCGGCCCGCAGGTTGCTTTTGGCGGTGATGATCTTGTTTTTTGGCGGTTGTGCCTTCGGTTATTTTGTGTTGGGCCCCATGAGTATTTTGTTTTTGAGCAATTACAGTGTGAGCAGTCAGGTGATCAATACCGTGAGTCTGGGTTCCTTTGTTTCGACGCTGACCATGACAGTTCTCACAGCCGGTGTGATTTTTGAATTGCCGGTGCTCGCTTATTTCTTGGGCCTGGTGGGGTTGATCAACGCCCCCTGGATGCGCCAAAATCGTCGCTATGCCGTGGTGGCCAACATGGTGCTGGCAGCTTTGTTGACCCCCTCCGATATTGGCGGTATGTTAATTCTGGCCATCCCGATGATGTTGCTCTACGAAATGGCAATTTGGGTGGTGGCTGCTTCGGCTCGTTCCAGAGCATCAATCAACGACCCTTTACCGGACGACTCCAACTCAAACCAAAACCATGAACCATCCTGACCTGTTGGGTTCAATCCCCATGGATTGGACCACCAAGGCTTTTGTGCTTGGCAGTGACCACGCGGGCTTTGAAACCAAAGAATTTCTACGCACCCAACTTCTGGCAAAGGGCGCTCAGGTTCATGATATGGGTTGTTACAGCCCCGAATCAGTGGATTACCCCCAAGTGGCCCGAGCCCTCGCCTCGGCGGTGGTTGCGAACACAAAGGATGTACAGGGCCTGTTGCTTTGCGGTTCTGGCAACGGCGTGTGCATCAGCGCCAACCGTATCAGCGGGGCCCGGGCGGCGTTGTGTTGGTTGCCTGAACTAGCCGCCTTGGCGCGAGCCCATAACAATGCCAATATTCTCTGTCTGCCTGCCCGTTTTGTGACCCCTGAACAGGCCTTGGCCATGGTCGAGGCCTTTGCCTTCACCTCCTTTGAGGGGGGGCGGCATCAGCGCAGGGTGGACTTGATAGAGCCTGGCCTGGCCTCCTCTCCTGCCATCGGATGAGCGCGAACCTACAGGTATCGGATCGCTTCGATCAGGTAACAAGTTCCAAAGGCTTTGACCTGGAGCACCGTCGCAAAATCAATTTTAACATGGGCCGTTATCATGCGGCGGTGCAGGCGGGCCAAAAGGATTACAGAGATCCCGAATTAGCCAGAGACCAGGCGGCCTACCTCAAGTGGCAGGCGGTGGAATCTCTTGAAAAACATTTGTTACGATTTGAAAGCGCTTGCCGTACCAACGGTGCCAAGGTTGTCTGGGCGGCCGATGCCAACGATGCCTTGGAGGCGGTCTTGGAGGTGGTTCGCCGCCACAAAACCCGCTTGGTGGTCAAGTCCAAGTCCATGGCGACCGAGGAGATCCACTTAAACGATTTCCTCGAAAAGAACGGGGTGGAGGTGGTGGAAACCGATTTGGGTGAGTACATCCAACAATTGGACGGTGAACCTCCTTACCATATCGTGACCCCCGCCATGCACAAGTCCAAGGAGGATGTCGCGGCCTTATTTCATCGCAAATTGGGTACGGATCCCAATGCAAGTCCAGAGGCCCTCACCAATCACGCGCGCGCTTTGTTACGGGATCGCTATGTTGAAGCCGGTGTGGGAATCACGGGCGCTAATTTTTTGTTGGCCGATACCGGCGGTGTCTGTGTTACGGAGAACGAGGGCAATGCCCGCATGTCAACGACCTTCACCAAGGCGCACGTGGTCATCGCGGGCATCGAAAAGGTCTTGGGCTCCATGGACGACCTCGACCTCCTGTGGCCCCTGCTAGCGGCCAAAGGCACCGGTCAGCAAATGACCGCTTATAACACCATTTTTCATGGACCACGACGGGAAAACGAAAGCGATGGCCCCCAAGAAATGGTGGTCATCCTTTTGGATAACGGCCGCACTCGCTTGCTCGAAGATCCCCAAACCCGGCAGGCCTTGCATTGCATCCGTTGCGGAGCCTGCCTGAATGCTTGCCCGGTTTACAAGAACATCGGGGGGCATAGCTACGGGGCCACCTATTCCGGTCCCATCGGGAAAGTGATCACCCCGCACCTCCAGGACTTTGATCAATACCAACACCTGAGCCAAGCCTCTTCCTTGTGTGGAAGCTGCACCGAGGTCTGCCCGGTTCGAATTCCCTTGCACCAAATGATCCTCCAAAATCGGCATCAAGCCGCGATGGGGCCCGGTGCTTCCAAGGCCCAGCATTGGGTTTGGAAGGCTTGGTCCAGGGCCATGTTGCATCGCCCCTTGCTGGACATCGTCGGACCTCGAACCAAATCATGGTTTATGGGTCGATTTGTGGGCTCGCTTTGGGGTTCAAGACGCACTTTGCCGGCTCCGGCCCCTCGCTCCTTTCGCTCTTTGTGGCGCCAACGCACCAACCCCCCGAACCGATGAAATGGTTTTCACCTTCCGATAAAATGAAATTTGACCGTTCGTCCTGCACGGATGCAGAGATGATGAAGCTTTACGAAGGCTTGTTGCTGCCACGCTTGATCGAAGAGAAAATGCTGATCCTCCTTCGTCAAGGAAAGGTTTCCAAATGGTTTTCGGGCATTGGTCAGGAAGCCATTGCGGTCGGGGCCACCATGGCCCTGCGTTCGGATGAATTTATTTTTCCGCTGCACCGCAATCTGGGTGTATTTACATCGCGGGGGATGGATTTGACACGCTTGTTTGCCCAGCTTCAGGGCAAGGCCTCGGGTTACAGTCAGGCCCGGGAGCGTTCTTTTCATTTCGGAAGTCGTGAACATGCGGTGGTCGGCATGATTTCGCATTTGGGTCCGCAGTTGACCCTGGCCAACGGCACTTCGCTGGCCCATCGATTGGACCAAAAACCCGCGGTTAGTTTGGCTTTTACGGGGGATGGGGGGACATCGGAGGGGGACTTCCATGAAGCCCTCAATGTCGCGGCGGTATGGCAGCTCCCTGTCATCTTTGTGATTGAGAACAACGGCTACGGGCTATCCACGCCTTCCAACGAGCAATTTCGGTGTAAGCAGTTTATTGACAAGGGAATAGGCTACGGTATGGAAGCCGTTCGAATTGACGGTAACAATGTATTGGAGGTTTACCGGACGGTTCGGCACTGGGCCCAAGAACTTCGCCAAAACCCCCGTCCTCTTTTGTTGGAATGCATGACCTTTCGTATGAGGGGCCATGAAGAGGCTTCGGGAACCAAATACGTACCCAAAGATTTGTTGGAACAATGGTCACTTCGGGATCCGCTTAGCAATTACGAAGCGTACTTGGAACGCAAAGGTTGGTTGTCCGTTGCTACCAAGGAGTCGCTGCGCCGCACCTTGTCTGAGCGAATCGAACAGGCCTTGGAGGTTGTTTTTGCGGAGCCAGAACCCGTGGCATCCTTGGAAAAAGAGCGAACGGCGGTCTATGCCCAAGCGCCTGATCCGCATAACGAGGCCATGGTTTGGTCTCCTGAAAACCAGCGGGAATTGCGTTTGGTGGATGCGGTGCGGGAGGCGTTGGACCAGGCCATGGAGCGGGACCCTTCTTTGGTTCTCATGGGCCAGGATATCGGGGCCTACGGTGGGGTTTTCAAGGCCACGGAAGGATTGATGGAGCGCTACGGCGCTGCGCGTGTTCGCAATACCCCGCTATGTGAATCGGCCATCGTTGGAGCAGCCTTGGGTTTGTCGATTGCCGGCAAACGAGCCATGGTCGAAATGCAATTTGCCGACTTTGTGACTTGTGGTTTTAATCAAATCGTCAACAACCTCGCCAAAATTCATTACCGCTGGGGTCAAGAAGCCCGGGTGGTGGTGCGCATGCCTACCGGGGCCGGGGTGGGGGCGGGACCTTTTCATTCCCAGTCCAACGAGGCTTGGTTCACCCATGTGCCGGGGCTCAAAGTGGTTTACCCGGCTTTTCCGGCCGAAGCCAAAGCCATGTTGCTCTATGCTTTGCGCGATTCTTCCCCGTATTTGTTTTTTGAACACAAAGCCTTGTACCGCAGTCTCAGTGGACCGGTGGCGGAGGGCATCGTGGAATTAGCCCCCGGGAAGGCCAGGGTTGTTCGTTCGGGTACCGATGCCACCTTGGTAGCTTACGGAATGGCCGTTCATTGGGCCTTGGACCTTTGCGACGCGTTCCCCGAAGCCAGCTTGGAAGTGGTGGATTTGCGCTCTCTTCTGCCGTGGGATCGGGAAACGGTATTGGCCTCGGTTCGCAAAACCGGCAAGGTCCTGGTCATGCACGAGGATACCTTGATGGGCGGTTTTGGGGGCGAGGTGGCCTCTGTTCTGGCCGAAGAGGCTTTTGAATACCTGGATGCCCCGGTTATGCGCTTTGGTTCCCTGGATACCCCGGTCCCCTTTGCAGTGAATCTGGAGCAGGAATTTCTGGGGCTGGACCGGCTAAAATCCAAATTAAAAACCCTTTTAGATTACTAATTCGGCGGTTTTTGGTCTATATTGGACCCTTTGATAGGGATTCCAATGCGTCACGACCAAACTACTTCGCTTATGTTTTCAACCTTCAAAGGCTGCGTGAACCGGTGGACCGGGTGCATCCAGCTTGGAACGGTCTTTTTGGGGCTACTTCTGGCTGTTTTGGCCTCCAGCGGGCGTTTACAGGCTCAGCCCGTTTTACCTCCCGGGGTACAGGCCCGCTTTTTTACGACTTTCGAGAACCCCAACCCTTTTGATTCGGTTATCCGCACCTACATTCCGACCACGGCCGTCTCCTTGTGGGATACCGTGGGTTCGTATCGTTTTCCGATCAACAGTTCGGGTAAAGCGGTACGGGGTCGGATTAACCCCAACTCCACCTCGATTCTCGAGCTAAAACCCTTTTCGACCCTGGGTCATTTCAAGGTTTGGTTGGACTTTGCGCACATTGCCAAATTGGAATTTAACGACACGGCCATCATCCAGTATTCGGTGGATGCCGGTCTCACCTGGACGCGCCTCTTGGGTACCGCATGTCGTTACCTGGGTGCTTCCACCGATTTCAGGACTTCCAGCAGGTTCACTCAGTTCTCCTACCCGGCCGATTGGTCGCCATCATCGCAGGGCGCCACACCTTTGGCTTCGTGGTGGAAGCAGGAGCGCTTTGACATGTCTCCCTTTGTGTCCAACCGTGCCGATGTTCGCATTCGCTTTTTGCTCAAAGACGGTAACAACAACGGTTTAGGGACCGTTCCCTCCGCCTACGGTTGGTTGGTGGATTCGATCCTGGTGACTTCGGCCTTTTCGGAGGGTATCGCCCCGCTGATTACGCATACGGCGTTGACGGGGGTTCAATTTAACATTAACCAAAGTTTTACCGCTGTGGTCCGGGATTCCTTGGGTTGCGATTCCACCGGGATTGACACGGCGGGGGTTCATCTCTTTTACCGCATCAACAGCGGTATCGTTGATTCGGTTCGTATGCTTCGTCAAGGTACGACGCTCAACTGGGTCGGAAACCTGGACTCAACCCGCATCGCGGATGGTGATACGGTCCGATACTTGATTCGGGCTATTGACGCTTCTCCACGCCGTAACATTCGTTATTTTCCGAACCAGGC
>JAIXRA010000101.1 GCA_027485465.1 Bacteroidota bacterium
CCCAAAGCCCCGAATCTGCCCCGGATTTCCCCGAATCCAGGTTATCCGAAGCCCTCGAACAAGCCTGGGTCGAAGGAGACGGCGTCGCCTGCCTGGTTTGGAACGGTGACTATCGATCCTACAGCCGGCGGTTTGAAGCGGGAGGAAAAACCTTTGAGCCGCCCTCCCTGGCGCTTTTCAATTTCTCGGGACCCTACGGAGCCTGTCCTCGCTGCGAAGGCTTTGGGTCCATCCTGGGCATCGACCCGGATCTGGTCATCCCAGACAAAAGACGGAGCATCTACGATGGGGCCATTGCCCCCTGGAAAGGCGAGAAGATGAGCGAATGGAACGAGGCCCTGATTGCCTCGGCCGCCAAATTTCGATTTCCGATCCACAAGCCATACCAAGACCTGAGCGACGAATTCAAAGATTTGTTATGGAAAGGTAACAAGCACTTTGAGGGCATGGATACTTTCTTCCGAATGCTTGAGGAAAACACCTACAAAATCCAGTACCGCGTCATGTTGTCAAGGTACCGGGGCAAAACCACCTGTCCCGACTGCAAGGGAACGCGATTGCGCAAAGACGCGGCCTGGGTTCACCTTTTGGGTCAAGACGGGAGCACCTGGAATCTGCATCAATTGCTGACCAAACCAGCCGGGGATTTGTTGCAATTAATGCGGGATTTTCAGATTCAAGACCAGGACGCTGAAGCCGCCCGAAGGCCGTTGGAGGAGATCGTTCGGCGGTTGGGTTATCTCTGCGATCTGGGCTTGGAATACCTAAGTATGCACCGCCTGAGCAATAGCCTTTCGGGCGGCGAGGCGCAACGCATCAAACTGGCCACCACCCTAGGCAGCAATTTGGTAGGCTCGCTCTATGTTCTGGACGAGCCCAGCATCGGCCTGCACCAACGGGACAGCCGGCGCCTGGTTCAATTGCTGTACCAGCTCCGCGATTTGGGCAATACGGTGGTTGTGGTGGAACACGAACCGGACCTCATCATGGCGGCAGATCATGTGGTGGATATTGGGCCGGGGGCCGGGCATTTGGGGGGAGAATTGGTCTTTGAGGGGACGGTGCCCGAGCTACTCCAAAGCAAGGACAGCCTGACGGCTGCCTACCTGAACGGGACCCGTCGCATGCCCGACCCTCCGGCCCCCAAAAATCACCCCTACCGAATCATCCTGGAAGGCGCAGGCCTCCACAACCTTCAACGCATCAACATCGAAATTCCCCTCGGTACCTTGTCTTGTGTTAGCGGAGTGAGCGGCTCCGGTAAATCCAGCCTCATCAAAGGTGTTTTGTACCCGGCCTTGGCCAATGCTTTGGGACAGGATCCTACCAAGGCCGGACCCCACGACCGACTGCACGGGGATTTGCATCGCCTGACTTTTGTTGAAATGGTGGACCAGCATCCCATTGGCAAATCTTCGCGATCCAATCCGGCTACCTATTCCAAAGCCTACGATCCCATTCGCAATCTCTTTGCCGCCCAAAGCCTGAGCCGTCAAAGGGGCTACAAGGCCTCCCATTTTTCGTTCAATGTCGAAGGAGGTGGGCGTTGCGAAACCTGCCAGGGCGAAGGACAGGTCACCGTCTCGATGCAGTTTTTGGCCGACCTACACCTGCCCTGCGAAACCTGCAAAGGCCTGCGCTTTCAGGATGATTTGCTGGAAGTCCGTTATCACGGGCGGCACATCGCCGAAGTGCTGGCCATGACTGTGGCCGAAGCCCTGGATTTTTTTGGAGACCGCCCGGAAATCGCCGGGAGGCTGCAACCCCTCGCCGATGTTGGCATGGGCTATGTCCCCTTGGGACAATCGTCCACCACCCTCTCCGGGGGCGAAGCCCAACGCATCAAACTCGCCTCGTACTTGGTACGTGGCCAAAAGGACGGAGCCGGTTTATTCATTTTTGATGAGCCCACCACCGGCTTGCACCTCCACGATATTGCCCAATTGTTGGGGGCTTTTCGAGCACTCATCGCCAACGGTCACAGCGTCTTGGTCATCGAACACAACCCTGAAGTTTTGATGGCCTCGGACTGGATTCTGGACCTGGGACCGGAGGGAGGGAGCGGAGGCGGACAATTGGTTTTTGCAGGAACACCGCAGGACCTGCTGCATCACGGCCAAGGCCATACGGCGGATGCACTGCGCAGCCGCCCCAACCAAGGGGCCTAAGCCCGACCTTTGCAGAATGCCAAGGTTTCTCGCCCTGGATTACGGCCGCCGACGTTGCGGACTGGCGCATTCGGATCCCGGTGGCGTGATTGCAACTCCATTGGATACGGTTCCCACCACCGAATTATGGGCCTACCTCCGACAATACCCTCATTGGGAGGAATTGGAAGCGATGGTGGTGGGCCTCCCACGCCGCGTCAACAACGAGCCCTCCGAAAACGCCGCACGCACCCTGGCCTTTTGCCAACAAATCCATACCCGTCGTCCCTTGCTGCCCCTCTACCTTTTGGACGAGCGCTTTACCTCCAGCCTGGCTCACCAAAGCCTCCTGGAATCGGGCGCATCCAAAGCCACCCGACGGCGCAAAGATGTCGTGGACCGCATTGCCGCTGTTCTTATTCTCCAGGATTTTCTTGAAATGCATAACAACAGCCGCATCCAACACCTCCAACGCTTTGAACCCTCTCAACAGCCATGATCCTTCCCATCGTTCTTTACGGCGACCCGGTCTTGCAACAAAAAGCAGCCGATGTTCCCGCCCATTTTGATGAGCTTCCCGTTTTGATCGAAAACCTTTTCGAAACCATGTACGCCGCTGGGGGCATTGGATTGGCCGCACCGCAGGTAGGCCACTCCCTTCGGATCTTTGTTCTGGATGCCGAACTTGCCGACGAAGAGGCCTATAAGGGGTGCAAAATGGTGTTTATCAATCCTTTGATCCTGGACCAAAGCGGCGAACCCTGGGCCTATACCGAAGGCTGTCTCAGCATTCCTGAATTGCGCGGTGATGTGTTACGAAAGCCCAAAATCCGGCTGCGGTACGAAGATGCGGAACGCCGCAGCCACGAAGCTGAATTTGATGGCATGCTGGCGCGAATTATCCAACATGAATACGACCATGTGGACGGTCGGCTCTTTGTTGACCTCTTGCATCCCCTTCGCCGTCGCCTGCTCCAAAAAAAGCTGCAATTGATCCGCAACGGAAAACTGCGTCCGGAATACAAACACAAGGCCCGCTAGCAAGCAAGGCCCGCTAGCAAACAAGGGCCCGCTGCTAATCCTTGCGGCGAAAATCCCCCCGACGCAGCGCCTGAAAAAATTGGGTCCAAGCCCCGGGGCTCAACAAAGTGCTGGGAATCGGAAAGGCGTTGGGTCCCCCAAACTGAGCAAAGGGCTGTTGACCACCCGCGTAGTAGGTCTGGGCAATGACCTTCTGCATATAAAGTTTCTGGTTCTCCGAAGCATCCATGCTCATAGCCGAAGCCAATTGGACCAACAATTCTTTTTCGAGGTTGCGACGCGCAATGGAGGTGGCGTCGTCCTTGAGCTCCAAGGCCAGGAATTCCTGGCGAAACGCTTCCTTGCTGGGCCAGGGATAAACCAAGGCTGTGGGCAAATCAATGGTATCGCGCTCCATGGGGACCAAAACCGAATAAAACTCCTCGTCCAGCTGCTGGGGCATCACAAAGGTGGAGGCCCGATAACCCACCGCACTAAAAACCAAGGAATCCCCCGGTAACAGAACCATCGAAAAAAAGCCTTTGAGATCGCTGACCGTACCTTTGAATCGATTTGTGACCAAAACCGTTGCAAAGGGAACCACGCTCATGCTATCCGATGTCAGGGTGAGGCCCGAGAACTGAACCGGTTGGCTCTGGGCCTGAGCGTTCGAGACCTGTACCAACCCTAAGAGGGCTGCTAATCCCAAAAGGAGCAGGCTTGGAAAACGTAGTCGGTTCAAGGATTCTGGAATGGACATGGCGAATGGGGGACGAAAAAGGTTGGACTTGGTCAAAGATAGGAGGGCTTGTGGAGGACTTTTTTGTGTCAAGAGATGTCACGTCAGCGGCTCATCTTTGTCTCAATCAACGCCAAAAGATGAAAAATAGCGCCCTCAACCGTACCACCCTTCAACTTTGGGAGGATTGCATCGAAATGATTGGACCCGGGGAAGCCCCCTTGGAGCAGTATTTTACCCAACCCATGGCCGACCTTCGACCCGTCCGCATGCTGTCCCGGAACGAGGCCCCCAAAGCCCGAGCCGCGTCCACGAATTATTTGCAAAAGTTCGCTTCAAAAACCAAAACCCCGGTAGCCGGGTTTCTGTAATTTTGGAATTCAATTCTCTAACCAACCCTTTACAACCACCCCCACCCCATGAGCGTTCAAAACGAAAAACTCAAAGCCCTTCAACTCACCCTTGACAAACTTGAAAAAACCTACGGCAAAGGCGTGGTTATGAAAATGGGTGAAGCCCGTGTCATGAATGTCGATGTCATCCCCACCGGGTCCCTGGGCTTGGACATTGCGCTGGGTATTGGCGGCTTCCCCAAAGGTCGGGTGGTCGAAATCTACGGCCCCGAATCTTCGGGCAAAACCACCATTGCTCTTCATGCGATTGCCCAGGCGCAACGCAAAGGAGGCATGGCCGCGTTTATTGATGCGGAACACGCCTTCGACAAAGGGTACGCCGAAAAATTAGGAATCGATACCGAAAATCTCCTGATTTCGCAGCCCGATAACGGTGAGCAAGCCCTAGAAATCGCGGATAACCTCATCCGATCCGGGGCCATTGACATCCTGGTTATCGACTCGGTTGCTGCCCTGGTCCCCAAGGCCGAAATCGAAGGCGAAATGGGAGACTCCTCCATGGGCCTACAGGCCCGACTCATGTCCCAGGCTCTGCGCAAGCTCACGGGCAGCATCAACAAAACCGGCTGTGTTTGTGTTTTCATCAACCAACTCCGCGAAAAAATCGGTGTTATGTTCGGTAACCCCGAAACTACCACCGGTGGTAACGCTCTAAAATTTTACGCTTCTGTACGGCTTGATATTCGACGCATCGGTCAGCTCAAAGACGGGATGGACATCATGGGCAACCGGGTTCGTATTAAGGTCGTCAAAAACAAAGTGGCACCACCGTTCCGCCAATGTGAATTTGATATCCTCTACGGTCAAGGGGTTTCCAAAGACGGAGAGATTGTAGACTTGGCCAGCGATTTGAACATCATCAAAAAGAGCGGGTCTTGGTATTCCTACGGTGAAACCAAGTTGGGACAAGGTCGCGATGCCGTCAAACAGCTTTTCGCCGACAATCCCGAATTGGCCGAGGAAATCGAGGGCAAAATTCGCCTGGCGACCAAGCCTAGCGCTGCCCCTGAGCCGGAAGCACCTGC
>JAIXRA010000048.1 GCA_027485465.1 Bacteroidota bacterium
TCTACCGAACCCTCACCAACCAGCCCTGGACCTTGGTGGCCTTCAGCAACGATCCCCTTTTGCAACAAGCCTGTGATCTACGTTACGAACTCATCAATGGGCAAATCACGCGACTTTCCTAAGCCTACGTAAAATCCTATGTTGAATTTATCCCCCCAATCGGTTGACAAGGTTTATCCCAAAGAAAACCTCGAATCCTACAAACATGGCGAAAAAACCCGTCCTCCGCACCGAATCCGGCATTGGATCGTGGGCCTGGGAATTCTGGGCCTCCTCTTCTTGTTTATGCCTTGGACCCAGAACATCCAAAGCAACGGGTATGTTACAGCCTTGCGGCCGGATCAGCGCCCACAGACCTTGCAGTCCATCATTGGAGGACGCATCGAGAAGTGGTATGTTCAGGAGGGCGATACGGTCCGGAAAGGAGACACCCTCCTTCACCTTTCCGAAATCAAGGAAGCCTTCTTTGATACCTCTCTCTTGCAGCGTACGGCCAATCAAGCAGCCGCAGCAGCTTCCAAGGTCCAGGCCTACCAATCCAAGGTTGATGCCTTGGAGCGTCAACTCAAAGCCCTCCAAGCCAGCAGACTCAACAAGCTGGATCAGGCCCGTAACAAATTAATTCAAGCCAGACTCAAAGTTGAATCCGACAGCAACGATTTGGTGGCCGCACAGACGCAGTTCCAAATTGCCGAGAGCCAATTGGACCGTTCCAATGCCCTCTACAAAGAAGGCCTCCAGCCCATCAACGAGCTCGAAGCCCGACGCCAGAAGGCCCAAGATGCCCGCGCCAAAAGAATCACAGCCCAAAATAATTTACTCAAGTCCCGGAACGAAATCATAAACGCCGAAATCGAAATCAATTCGCTGGATAACGATTACCAGGAAAAAATTGCCAAAGTCAATTCCGAAAGTTTTGCGGCCCAATCGGCTTATTTTGAAGCGGAATCGGAGTTCAACAAACTATCCAACCAATACGCCAATTTTCAATACCGAAACGGGCTCTATTGGGTCTTGGCGCCCCAAACCGGGGTCATCACCAAGTCCCGCAAAACCGGTTTGGGAGAATTAGTCAAGGAAGGCGAGGAGATCATCAGTATTTCGCCCATTCATCCTGAATTAGCCGTGGAATTGTATGTTAGGCCTTTGGATTTACCCCTTTTGCGCAAAGGAAACAGCGTCCGCTTTCTTTTTGATGGGTGGCCCACCCTGGTCTTTAGCGGTTGGCCCGGCCTGAGTGTCGGTAGTTTTGGAGGTGTTGTAACAGCGATTGATGCTTTTAGTTCGGAGAACGGGCTGTTCCGGGTTCTGGTCCGTCCCGATCCCAACGATGTCGCCTGGCCCGAAGCCCTCAGGGTCGGATCGGGGGCCCAGGGCATTGCCCTGCTCAACGATGTACCCATCTGGTACGAAATGTGGCGGCAACTAAACGGCTTCCCGCCGGACTACTACGATATCCGTCAAAAAAACGAGGACAGCAAGGGTCCATCAGTCCAAAATTCAAAAAAATAGAATGCTAGGGCGGTCACATTTTTGTTCAGGGTTGGGGGTTTTGTTTCTGCTGGCGAGTACGGCGTTCGCATCGCAGGGACCCGATGATAGCCTAAGTCTGGAGCAGTTCCTAGCAAGGGTCCGGGCGAGTCACCCCGTCATTACCCAGGCCCGTATTCTGGCCGATCAAGGCCTGACCCAAATCCGTGAGGCGCGTGGGGCCATGGATCCCCGGGTGACTTTGATGCAGCAGCGCAAAACCTGGGAGGACCAATTGGAATTGGGGCTCCAGGATTTTGACCTACGAATACCCACGCTTTGGGGACCCGATATCATGCTGGGTTACGATCAAAGCGAGGGCTCCAAGGTCAATCCCCAATCGACTTCCATTCCCGGTGGTCAATGGAAAAGCGGTATCCGAGTGCCCTTGGGACGCGAAGGTTGGATCAACCGTAGACGGACCGATCTCCGACAAGCGTATGCCATGGCCGATATGGCGGCTTCCCAAAGGGACAACCTCATCAACGATATCCTCCTCGATGCCTCCCAAGATTACCACCGCTGGGAAGCCAGCCAACGCCAAACCGATATCTATACCGAGGCCTTGGGGATCGCCAACGATGTGTTAAACTTTGTTCGTTACGCGGCAGAAATCGGAGAAAGGCCCTTTATCGATACCTTGGAAGCCGGTATCCAACAACGAACTTGGCAACAAAGGTTGGAAGAAGCGAGAATCAAGGAGATCGAAGCCCGCTTTGCCCTGGCCGTTCATTTGTGGGATAGTCTTGGGCTCAATGAATTAAGCCGAAACTACCGTCGATCCGTGCACGCCTCGGCGTTGCCTATACCCGCCCCGGTTCATGATTCGGCCACCTATGCCGGATACCTAGCTGATCACCCCCGCCTCCAACTATTGAGGAGCGACATTGCCCAACAAGAACTTGAACTGCGTTGGTTGCGAAGCAGGCTCATGCCTCAATTGGATTTGGAATGGAGCTTCACCCCGTTACCGGGATCCTCGCCATCGTATAACATAGCTAACGGCGGTCAATTCACGGGGATTAATCTGGATATTCCCCTCTTTCTGAGACGCGAACGAGCCCGCATTGAACGACAAAAACTCAACATAACCTCCCGACAATGGCAATTGGAATGGACCGGGGCCGGCCTACGTCAGGAACTGGAGCGAAGTTTGCAACAATACGTACTTTACCGCAATCTTTTGGTTTTACAAGAAAAGTTGGTGGTCGAAAATCGACGCATGTTGGAGGCCGAGAAAACCCGGTTTCAGGCTGGTGAAAGCAATGTTTTTATCCTCAATCAACGGGAAGTCAACTTGATTAACGCCGAAGTCAAAGTCGTTGAATTGCAATTGCAGCAACATTTGAATGTTCTCCAGCAATTTCACCTAAGCGGACTGATGAATCGCTACGCTTTGCCGCGTTAATGCCTTCAGCTTTGCCGCATTAATTCCATTCCAGGCCCCGGGTTAGTCCTCCTGAAA
>JAIXRA010000120.1 GCA_027485465.1 Bacteroidota bacterium
AGGAAAATTGTGAAAGAGCCGAGCAAATTGGCCAGGCTTTCTTGGGCGGCCAGGGCAACGGCCAAACCACCGATCCCTAGACCACCGATGAGGGCGGCGATATTGGCCTGAAAAACAATCCCAATAACAAACAAGAACGCGGACAACATGACCCCGACCTTGATCCCGTCTTTGATGTAGGGAACCCATTGGTCCTGGATTTTCTCGGGGTCTTTAGCTGCTTTTTGTTGCCAAACATCGGCCACAAAATCAGCGACTTTGAGCAGGGTTTTGGCTCCGTACCAAACCAGCCCCAATTGCAGTAGAATATCGATATAAAAATGAATTCGAAGGGGCTTTCCGAACCAAACCACTTTCAACGGGATGTTCAAGATGGTAAAAGCCGCCATGAGAGCGACAAAAACCAAAAAGCGCCGGAGTGGTTTGCCGGTCAGGCGATTGAAGAGGCGCCTACGTTCGGGATCGCGCTCGCTAAAAACCCTGTAAACCAGCATATTAATAAGTCTGGCAAGGGGGCCGTTAAAAAACAAAATAAACACCAAAACACCCATGGAAAGGACCCATTGGAGCAGGGTTTGGCCTGCCCAGCTGTTTTGTAACAACGAATTTATGGCGTTTTGCATGGCTTAATTGGTGGGTTGCAATTGATTCAGAGCCCGTCGATAGCCTTCGAGACAAAGGTTTGTGGAAGGGGCTGTGTTATTGGAGAGGCAGCCCTGCACGGCCTGTCGAATGGTATGGGCCACGTCTTCAAAGATATCGCGGGCTTGCATTCCGGGGTCATCCTGCATGAGGTACGCAAAAACCCGGGCCATTCCGCAATTGGCTACGAAGTCAGGAAGGACCGCGATGCGCTCGTCGACGGAGCGGGCAATGGGCCCCATGAAGATTTCGGGGTCGGCGAAGGGTACATTGGCCCCGCAGGCAACTAGGCTCAAACCTTTGTTTATCAGAGAGTTGATTTGTTCTCCAGTCACAAGGCGGGAAGCGGCCGCCGGCACAAAAACATCGGCCGTCTGCGCCCAGAACAAAGGGGCGGCTTCGTGGTGAGGGAGGCAAGGGATGGCATCCGGGTTGAGGGCGTTTCCGCGGCGCATCAAAAGGAGCCGGCGGCAGGCCTCCAGATCGAGCGGGGCGCCTTGGTCGGCCACCCAGCCGTATTCCCGGTCCAGAATGCCTTGGATTTTCATTCCGGCATAACACAAGTAATAGGCAGCGGTGGCGGCGACATTGCCCCAACCCTGTACGAGGACAAGGCGGTCATTGAAGGCGGGGTGGCCCTCCAAAATCCATGAGCCTCCGGATGGGTTGGGGGTCCCGGCCTGGGAGGCGTAATAGGCGAGCACCGATTCGGCGACGCCCCATCCCGTGATAAGGTCGGCGATGGTCATGGTGGGAACCTGATCGGGGCCGGGACCGGACACCAAGGAGCGAGCCGGGGTGAACAAAGGGTCGGTCACCGGGAGGCTGACCCCTTCGCGCAATTGCGCCAGACGTTTTTCGCGGAGGTGGCGACCGTAATGGCCTTGAACCACCCCTTGTTGGGGATGCTGCAGGTCGTTGGCCAGGGTGTAGGGAATGACTTCGTGGATTTCGTCCACATTCAGATCACCGCCTGTTCCGTAAAAATTTTTGAGCAAGGGGTCCAAAGCCTTGTACCACCGTTTGAGGACTTGGCCTTTGCGGGGGTCGGATGGATCAAAGTCAATACCGGATTTGGCCCCCCCGATCGCAGGTCCCGAGACGGTGAATTTGATTTCCATGGTTTTGGCCAGGGATTCAACTTCGCGTCGGTCCAAACCTTTGCGCATCCGCGTTCCTCCGCCAGCTGCCCCACCCCGTAGGGAATTGAGCACCGCCCAGCCACGGGCACCGGTTGGAGCATCGTTCCATTCAAATACAATTTCAGGGGCTTGGTTTTCGAAAGCTTTCAGGCGTTCGAGGATAGGTTTTTCGGACATATTTTCAAAAGCGGGAGGGGTAGAACCCGCGCTTTCAAAGATAGGACGCCTTAGTTCAAGCGCAAAAGTCGGTTTTCGAGGTCTACAATCCGCGGAAAAAGCTCCAGTGCTTCGCGGTTTTCGTGATCCATCCAGCTTTGACCAAAGTCTTGCAAGTCTTTCAACAATTGTTGTTTGGAGTCCGATGATGGGTCCTCCTGTTGCATGCTTCGGACCGTATCCATCATGTGTTGGAACATTTTAAAAAGTTCCTGGATATCCGGGTCCTCGGTGAGGGCATGATTTTGCATCGCCTCCATACAGAATGCGAGGGATCGTTTGCCGGCCAGTCCTTCGTTTAGAATTTGCAGGTATGGAAACCATTCCTCTTCTTCCAAGAGGAAATGACAAGCGATTTCGGCCGCTAGGATTTCAAAATCGTCCAAAACGGGCTCAAAAAGCGGGTCGCTTTCCAGGCTTTGCCGAAGTTGGCGTAGACCATTCCCTAGCAAGAGGGCATGTTCCGCCCGCAGCGAACCAATCAGGCTCGAAATTTCTGCATCGCTACCGGGGTGGGAACGATCATCCGAAATACTTTGGCCGTTGACCAAAAATCCCAGCAAGGCCCAGGAGTCCCAACCGATGCTTTGGGCCACTTGTTCGATGGTTAGGCAGTCAATGACGGCCGGTATAGGCACCCCCAGGCGCTCCAATTCGGCCCCCGCGGTTGGTAAAACCATCAACAAATCGCAGATGTTGGTGTCAGGCTGCCAAGGGGGCAGGATGGGTGGCCGCAGGCTCATCGAAGGTTGCTTTAATACAAGACCCCTGAGAATCCAAAAGGTTTTGAGGGACCCTGGGTTTGTCGTATCCCGCCTTCTTCCTCGCTTTACCTTTGTGCCTCTGATTTCTTCCTCGCCAATCCATCCTCCATCGCATGCTTTCGAATGAACCCATCGCTTCTGCCGGTCAAGGTTGGCATGTTTTGGAGGTAGGCTCCGGTGAGCCTTTGGTAATTCTGCACGGTGTTTTTGGCTCCGGTGACAATTGGATGAGCATCGCACGTCGATTGGAGCATCAATTCAGGGTTTATTTGCCGGACCAACGCAATCACGGCAAATCCTTTCGGTCCGAGGAATTTGGGTACGATTTGCTGGCCGCGGATTTGCTAGAATGGATGGAGACCCGGGGCCTGGAAGCGATTCACTTGTTGGGTCATTCCATGGGTGGCAAGGCCGCTATGCGCTTTGCAGCCCTCGCCCCTGATCGACTCAAGAGCTTGGTGGTGGTGGATATCGCCCGCCGAGCCTATCGCTTGGATACCCACCGCTCCATGCTGGAGGCGATGAAGGCCCTGAACCTTGCGGCCTGCACCACCCGTTCCGATTTGGATAGGGCCCTGCAACCCTCGGTGCCCGAGGAAGGAACTCGGCTATTCATTCTCAAAAACATTGAACGAGATTCGACAGGCGCCTTCCGCTGGCGCATTGCCTTGGATCCCCTGCTTCGGTCTTTGGATGCGATCGGGACCTCGCTGGAGGAACATGCACCGATTCAAATTCCTTGTTTGGTGCTCAGGGGCAGCGAATCCGGGTATGTGAGCGATGCCGACTTTGAGCAAATTGC
>JAIXRA010000001.1 GCA_027485465.1 Bacteroidota bacterium
GGTTGCACCGCGTAATTCAGGGTTGGCGCATTGCTTTGGCCCCATTTGGCAATTTCGATATCCACTTCGGAATTGCCCTGGGTCAGGAACGAAGAATCATTCCACGTAAAGAGTCCCAAAACCGTGTTGTTGGCGATGTTCTCGTTATCGCCCTCAATCACCCACCGGTAGGTTCCGTAACCCAAGGTGTCCCTTCCCACGACTTCGGTGGAATACCATCGGCCATCGTGCTCCTGAATGCGCAGGTGCAAATAGCCCTTGCCATCCATGTACACATCCGATGGCCGGTTGGAGAAATAGTTGGGGCCGGGACCCAAAAGTCCGGGGCCGCTCTTGACATCCCAAAGGCGGCCGCTAAAGCGAACCAAATCGCCCTGCCGCCCATATCCAGGGGGATCGTCCAGCTTACAAGCTCCCAAGCCCAGCCAAAGGCTGAACCACAACAACGCAACCTTGGGGTTTAGGGTTCCCATCGAAAAGGTAAATTAAAAGATTGAACGGTGGCATTCAACCACCCTTTTTCTAGAACATATTCCATATCCTTCCCCACAAAACGCAAATCCCTGACTGGAATCAAAAACTGAACTTGGCGCCTTTCACCGGGACCCAATTCAACCGATCGAAAATCCCGAAGGCGACGAAAAGAGGGTGTCACCGAAGCCACCGAATCCCCTACCATCACCAAAACGGTCTCGCGCTGGGATTGGGGTCCGGTGTTATGGAGCGAAACCTCCAGGCGAAGGACCGCATCCATTCCACGTAACAACGTATCGATCAAGCGGACCTTTTCGTAACGAACCGGCCAAAAGCCCTGACCTTCTCCAAAGGCGAATGCAGGGCGAAACGCCTCCATCCCAAACGACGGATCCAAACGTTCGGTCCATTTGTGATCGTAAGTCAACAGACTGTGAGGCTGCGCTGGATAGGTATAAGGCAATTTGCCGGAGGGGCTGTAATCACCGGCCAGCAAATCAGCCAGAGCCTGAACCCCGGCGGCACCGGGCTGATTGGCCAAGAGGACGGCGTCAAAAAGAGTATCCAAGCCATTCAAAATGCGGGGCCGATTTTGAACCAGAACCAAGATTTTGGGGCCTGAATGGGTACGACACCAACGGCGTGCCGTTTCGATATCCTCGGAAGGTATGCTCAAATCGCCGAGATCGCCCGGTTTCTCGGTTGAAGGTTTTTCGGCAAGGACTACCACCAGGGGGCCCTTGGTGTCGGAGCTTGTGGAAGCGAGCGAAAAACGATTTCCTAACACATCACGCAAAGACGGCCCCGCGTTTTTGCGATCCCACAAGGTATCAACCCCTTGCCAGGTACGTGACCAGGAACCATTCCATGCATAAGGATCATCCAAGGCCTGACCCTGCAAGTGCAAAGAACTACCGGCCTTCAAAGGAAGAACAGCGCCTCGATTTCGTAACAAAACCCAGGATCGACGAGCCGCTTCGCGCTGCAAGAGACGCAGGCTATCGCTAAGAATCAAAGGATATTCCGACATCGAGTAAGGTTCCGCGCGGTCCATCAGGCCCAGGCTGAACTTGACGTGGAGTATTCGATAAACCGCTTCGTCCAAACGGCTGACGGGGACTTCACCGCTACGGGCCAAATCCAACAACGCATCGGTGAATCGGTAATCGTTGGGAACCATGGCCATATCCACCCCAGCCATCACCGCCATACGGGTGGCATCCCGGTAGTCTTCGGCCACCCGATGCACGGTCACCAACTTGAGAATATCCTCCCAGTCCGAAACCACCAAGCCCTGAAAGCCCAATTCCTTGCGCAGCAAACCAGTCAAAATCTGGGCATCGGCGTGCACCGGTATTCCGTTGAGTTCACCGGAATTGACCATGAGGGTGAGTGCACCGGCCTCGATACCAGCCTTGAAGGGGGGGAGAAAAATTTCCCGTAACAATCGCTCGGGGATATAGGCCGGGGTTCGGTCCTTGCCGGTCCAAGGCATGCTGTACCCCAAGAAATGCTTGAGCGTAGCCGCAACACGGTGCATTCCGGCGGGGTTCGACCCTTGGTAACCCTGAATACAAGCAGAGCCCAAGCGGGTCACCACCAAGGGGTCCTCTCCGTAGGTTTCAAAAACCCTGGACCACAGCGGTTGACGGGCTACATCCAAGACCGGCGAAAAATTCCAAGGGACGCCCGACGCCCGCGTTGTATAAGCGGTCGCTTCGGCGACTCGGCGCACCAGTTCAGCATCAAAGGAGGCCGCCTGCGCCAAGGGTTGAGGAAACAACAGCCCTTCCAACACGTAATTGGCACCATGAATCGCATCAATACCGTAAAGGACCGGGATGGACGGAGCGGGGCCTTGGACGGCGTGCACTTCGCTGATGATTTCCCTCCAATGCTGCAAATCGTAGGCATGGCCCCCGCAATTGAGAATCGAGCCCACCTGACGAACCCGCAAGGCTTCGTGGAGTTTGGCGCTATCCAAGCGATGCGGTTCCTGCAATTGGTAAACAGCACCAACAGAGACGGCATCAAGGTTGAGCTGGGTCATTTGACCCACTTTTTGCTCCAAACTCATGGGGGCCATCAAGGCGCGGATTCGTTGATCGTAGGGCGATGCCAAGGGATAACCGGGCACCGGCCGGGGTTGTACATTCCCCTGAGCCCATCCAACCATTGGAAGGACGCCCATCAGGAGCGTATATAAAACAACGCCCCGGAGCCTGATAGCAGAGATGGAAAATAACATATCGTGAATTATTCTTCGGAATGACTCAAAAATTGCAGGGTACCGCTCACGGCTTGGGCCTTGACCTGGGCCGATGGTGCACCTGTTCCGGATTCATCCGGCCGATAGCGTACATGGTAGGTCGCGTTGGGCCGGAAGCCGGGATGCTGATCCAAAGGCAGGGACCATCGTTTGTAGTCTTGGCCCTCCACCCTTTGGAATTGACTGCTGTGCACCGTAACATCGCTGAGACGGGTCGAACGTTTCCAAACCAAGGGCTCGGGCGTGATCCCAAAAGTCCATTGACCGGGAGGCCAATCCAACAAGGATCCGGCGATTCGTAGTTCTTTGCCCCGCCAAACCGAGAATCCATCGCTGGCCGCTTGGATGGACGCCGAGGGATCCAACCATGGCCCGGTCCATTGAATCGGAGGATGACCCTGATAGGGTATCCAACGAATTTCGTCCACCACCAACGAGCCACGCGCCTCGAACTGAAGGATCAGTTGTTTGATGTTATCGGGCCTTGCATTGCTGTTTTCCCACTCAAAATCTTCCAAAGGCAAAACCAATTCGCTCCAACCGCTGGTATCCAGCCCCGGTCCCACGCTGGTCTTCAAGTATTTGGGTTGGTAACCCAGCCAACATTGGGCTCCGGCATAATCTTCCAATGCAAAGGCCATGGGCAAACCCTTGCCCGGACCCTTGAGTGCCCGAACGCGCAAATACAAGGCCGCACCATGCAAAACCTCACTCATGTTTTTGGGAGACCAATCGTCCCATCCAATTCCTAGTCCCATCCAAGGAGGGCAACCCTCGGAGAGTTTGTCCCATTCAAGCCGTAGTCCATCGCGGGGATCCCCGGTCTGGGCCGCCGACACACGCAAGCAGGGCGATGGAGTAAACCATATTTCGGATCCCAGGCCATCCCGATAAACATTCAGGGCGTAAAAATTGCCAATGCGGGGCTCCCCCTCCTCTTCCCAATTGTTATAAAGGGGAAGGGTCTGGATACCCGGTTGCCGGGCTGTCACCCGCACCGAGTCCAGGTTGACTTTACGCTGGGCATAGCTGTTCTGCGGCCAGGCCAAGACCAGGACCAGAGTCAGAGTCAGGACCCAAAGCATCACCGCCCCTGTCAGGGCGCCCATCCGCTTAGGGCTGCAAAGGTCCATTGGAAGTAAAGACCACATAATCCAAATAAAGCTGCGAATACCCCGAGGAAGGATTGGCCAACATCAAGACCGAAACCTTTTGAAGACGATCCGGCTCCAAACGATTGTTCCCCGCCGGAGTAGAAGGTTGCCCATTCACAAGGCTAACCAGATCCGAATAGCGGGCGCTGATTAAATTCCATCCACGCTGCAAAGTTTGGGCACCGTTCACCGAATAGGCCGCGCATTGGAGGGCGTACATGTCCTCGTTACTCTGGTTGAATTGACCGTCCAGGTTATCGTCTTCGCGAAACTGAATCAGTAACAAAGCATTGGTCACCGAATCAGGCAGATACACCAGGGCATTAAAATAAACCTGATCGGGGTTGGCAGCCAGGGGAAAACGCGGTGCTTGGTAGGCGGAAGCAGGGAATTCCAGCATCCCGATCAACCAATCCCAATTCACCAGCCCTCCCATATCGTAATAAGCGTTGCCCTGTCCGGCCAAAGGATTGGTTCGAATAACAAAGGACATATTGGCCCCACTCTGCACAAAGGACTGCCAACCTGGACGTATCCCGCTTTCAAAATCCGCTAACACAAATCCCCCGGGTTGACGAACGCTCAAGACTTTGATCCGACGCTGAAAGAGCAGGGAGTCCTGCTCTACAAAAAGCTTCAACTCGGTTTCTTCGGCCCTGAACATGGGGAACAAGGTGGTGGAACCGTTCCAAACACAATTCACTGCATCCAAAGAACGGGATTTGCCGCTGATGATTTTGCGAGCTCCGCTGGATAAACCGCGAACTTCCACTCGCCAGTCGGTGAGTTTGTTAAAGCGGCCCTGCAGGTAAACCGTCTCCCCTTGGCCAAAGCGTACCGAATCACGGCTGGTCTTGACGGGTTCCAAAACCTGAAAATCACCGAACAAATCAACCAAAGCCGGACCCTCGATGACAGCGTCCTTGGTACAGCTTCCCAACATCAGGAGAAAGCCGACCGCAACGAGTTTCCAAAGGTGCAATCCAGCAAACAAGAAGCCCGAGGGCTTGGCATGGGGGTGACAGCAAGACTTCATAGTTTCATAATTAACATGAGTTGACTTATGTTCCAGGGGTAGCGAGCCTGCATGGCGGCGGTTCCGTTGCGCCATACAAATTGCTGCGTGGACAATTGAGCTTCAAAGCGATCCCCCATGGTGTATTGCAATCCGGCACCGATCCACTGCTCGGTCCGGTCCAAGTCCGCCCGTGCAAAATCGACCACTTCAGAATACGCGTTACGGACCGCGTAGTAATCGTGACCCTGGCTTCGGTAAAGTTGCCACTCGGCAAAGGCCGACCAGGAAGAACCCAATTCCCAACGGGTCTGAAAGGAAGCTTGCAGGTTGTTCAAGGCCACGTCCGAAAGAATGGCGTCACCCGAGGCATCGGGTCGCATGGTTTGTTCCATCCGTACCAAGGCTGTTACCAACCAAGACCTACGCAGGTTCAAGAGGCTATGCAGCCTCCATTCGTTGCGCCAATCAGCCAGCCAAAACATCCGGCGATTGTTCACGCCTTGTCCCCTCACATCGGACATAAATTGGACATCCAAGGACGGGTTCCAGAAGCTGGTGCTATCGGTGTTCCTAACAAAATTCAAACCAAGGCCCTGTCGGTTCGGCGTTGCCAAGCCGTAGGGCAAGGCATTGCCGTAGCCCGGATCGTATTCCATAAGGCCGGCCACCACCTGGGTCTGGTAAAGAGAGGCATCCCGGTACAAATCGTTGAGAGCCATGGGCCGCAACACATTCATGCTTTCCAAGCGCTTGAAAGCCATGGGGCTACGAGATGCATTGATTCGTTTGGTCTGAGCGGTCGCGCTGCGGTAATCCGAACCGGTATACCACGCTTGGAGGCTTCCTTTCCATGGGGAGCGGCCCGCCATACGACGACCCAGGGGGCTTTCCCAGCGCAACCAACCAAATCCATCGGTTAGCGTGGGCCTGTCCTGAACGGTTGGGTTTCCCGGATCCGCTTTGTTCCAACCCAAGCGGGTCAAACCCCCTTCGGCGTCCAAGGACCAAAACCGGCCTTTGGAAGGCGAAGGGGCCAGACCCCATTCCGTGCTTAACACCGGATGATGAATCAGGTAAGGCTGGTTCGCGGTTCGAGCGACATCGTAGAGCTGCACAAAATTGACTTTACCGTGCAGACCCACGCCTGTAGTCCAACGCAGGCGACCGCCACTCAGCAAACGGTCCGGGGTGGATCCAAAATCCGAAGCAGCAACCCTGGTGGTAAACAACGAAGCATGGAGGCTCAAATCCAAGGGATCAATCACCCCCCCCATTTCAAGGACCACCCCCTGCTGCCGACGGGTTCGGTTGCTGTTTTGGAATAAATCGTATTCGATCATGCCCAGGGTTGGGCTGTTGAGCAGCGATGGATTGGAGAGAATCCACTCTTCGTGATTCCAATAAGTAAATGGGCTCATCCGGTAATCCACATCCCCCACTTGGTAACGAATTTTTTGGTTCACCAAACCCCGGATCCACATTTGACGCAAGTCCAAGGTCAAACCGGACCCCCAAAATCCTCCGTATTCAGAGCGAACCCGAAGCTGGGCATGGATTTCCACCTGGCTATGGGGCAGAATATGCAGGCCCAAATCGGTCAAGGCATAGCCCGGCATCATGGCTTTGCCCAGGCTATCGGAATCTTCGCGCAGTCCCTCGGCGGACATCAAACCACGGGCATAGGAAGAGAAGCGGATCTTTTTGGGGTCCAGCACCTGGGCATCGGCCCAAGACAAAACCAATAGACCTATCAACGTCAAGGCCAGAGCCGCCCGAAGATTTCCGTATTTTGTGTTATGTGTTAACATTAGAAGAATACTTTGAGTTCCACCCAGCTTTCGGTCCCGCGAAATTGATCCTGCGCAAAGCTCCGATCATAAAATCCGTACCAACGATGCCTAAAGTACAAGGCCGACTGGGGGCCCAGGTGCCAATCAGCGCCCAATCCCAGGGCATGACCCCTTTGGTCCCGGGGCTTAAACGTCTCCAAATCCAAATCGGTGGCGTAATTGCCCAGGGTCCATTCGGCAGCCGCATAAGCGCAAAGCACCCAACGCGGATTGACCGCCCAATAGGATTCCAATTCGTGCGCGTATTGACGCAAATAGGCGGTAGGCCTCCAGTCCACCAAAGGAACAGGGTTCTTCTGAACCGAGTTGAGGCGGGCCAGGTAATAAACATACAAGGGTCGGGGACTGCCCTCGGATTTCCAGGCGATCTGCGCTTCGAGGGTCGAAAAATGCTTGGCATTCACAGGAATTCCTGCGGAGTCATCGCTTAGTTTGACCGTTTCAAAGACATCCCGGTAGATGACCGACTGACGACCGTAGGGGCCAACATTTTGGGGGAAATTCCAACGCCAAAAGCGGGCCCGAGTGAATTGATTAATGGGATGATTGAAGGTGATTCGGTTGGAAACCGGTGCAATTTCACGAGCGATGCCGGTGCCGACGTTCCATCGTAGCGGACCGGTCTGCCAACGGGTGTTGAGGTTGAGGCCTTGTCGGTTGTTGGTCATCAATCCCAAAGGAACCACGGCGCTGGCGAAGGGGCGCAAAACAGCGTTGGCACCGGAGGCACCGGCCGTTGGATTCGTGTTCAAGGCAGGGCCTCTTTCTTGGACCGCAACATTCCAATACAATCCGTTGTTATTCACCAGCTCTCGGCCGATGCGGTAGGCATGCAATTCCAGGGGAATGCCCGTCAAGGCAGGGCGGGTCAAGACTTTGACCGAAGCCAATTCCGACCATGGCCCTTGGTAAACCGGGTCCTGATAACGCCCCAACCCCATTTCTGCGCGGATTTCCCAAGGTTTACCGGGAGCCGTCCGGCCTTCGAGGGTATGCACCCCGTAAGAGGTTCGTTGGCTGCCCGATGAATCCAAAAACTGACGGTGGTTCAGAGAGTTCACGGCAAGCCAGGCTCCGGATGATGTCAATTTGTGTTGAAAACGACCCCCAAATGTCCCGGAGGCAAGACCGCCCAGCCCGGCGTTCATTTCGGTTTTGCCGGCGAAGACGGAGGCTTTGATCAGACCGTTTTTGGGTAACACATCCCAAATGGCCCCGTGAACAGCCCTTTCTCCAAAGCGCACATCCTGCTCAAACTGACCCGAGCGGTACAAGTCATCGTAGCGAACCACCGGCTGCCGGGTCACCGGATCCCAGGGATTGCGCTCAAAGAGGGACCAACGGAAATACCCCCGAAAGGAGGCCAAGGTCAAATCCGATAAGGAATACCAGTGGATGCCCCCGATCCGAAGTTGATGGGCCGCACGGCGATCGCTCCATTGGAGGCCCAAGTTCATACCCAGATTCATACCCAGGCTGTTCGCCAAACGCGCCGAACCAAGGGGATCGTAAAGGCTAGGCCGGGCTGCACTGGCTACGGGAGGGGAATAAGCCGCCCCTACCCGACCGTTCAAAAACTGAAAGGCATAGATATCAAAAGACCAAGAAAGGTTGCCACCGGGTTTTCCTTTGAGATTTAACCAGAGGTTGGGGAGCTGGGCATCATCCCCCACAAAGATTTGTCGACCGGGCAGGGTGCTGGCTTGGTCTGGATAACGTGGGTAGGCGACTTTCTCGTCCAAGTAGGTCGCCGCAAAGCGATAAAAACCATTGACTTGCAAACGAGATGTGGCTGGCAGACTCTCTCGGGGCCACAAATCCTGCGCCATCGCCCGGTCGTTGACCCAAGGCCCCAAAGCTCCGGTTAGGAGAAGGAAGCACAAAAAAGAGCGTAGAATCAACATGCGATAGAGTTACAACAATCCTAAGGACGGGCAAAGAAATTCCAACGCCAACCCCAATTGCTGCGAGGCCTGGCGGGTTTGACATAAAAACAACGATTGGCGTGAGCGGATTTATGGGCCCTGTTAACAGCGCTCACATAGAGCCGATAAGCCCCTTCTTGGGCGGGGGCTTTGAACCGGCATACCATGCCAGGCCCGGTACGCATGGGGACACGTACGGCGCCCAAACTTTGTTCAAAATCTCCGCCGGCTTTGGTATGGGTTGCTTCGGGCAAAACTTTCCAACGCAGGGTGGCCATTCCAACGGAATCAGGCAATCGAGCCTCCACCCATTCCCCGGCATGCACGACCCAAGGGGAATCGGGATGCAAGGTGGAGGGGGTTGCAATGGATTCGATAACCGGGGCCGGTTGGGCAACGGGCGATTCTTTCCATCCTTCCATCAAGGCATCCACGGCTCGGGTCGGGCGGCCTTCGGTATCCAACAAACCGTACCATGACTCGGTGGTTTCTTGCTTTTGACCCCACAAAAAAGCGTAGGATCCAACGCAACCTTCCGATTCCTTGGCTTTGATTTTGGAATATCGACGACGGTAACTGCGGAATTTGGCTTCAGAGGATTGTTCAACCGGGGCACCCCAAGGCATTTTGGCGACTTCCCAATGTCCGTTGGGTCCCCATTCCGTAATCATATAGGCTTTGTCCCATCCAAAGGGTCGAATGCGCGTGAGGGCCTGTTCGAGGTCACCGTAGGTATTAACACCAAGGATATCGATATCCGGGGCTTTGGTTTTGATCCAATGCACTTCCATGGAATCCAAACCGGCCGTAACGGTGGACGTTGGGTGATGCGGATCGTGGGCATGGGCATAAGCTGCGACTTCTTGAATTGCATCCCAAACTTTGATATTGGTATAAAACAAATCCACTTCGTTCCCGATTCCCCAGCACAACAAGGCGGGATGCGCTTTGAAGCGATCAATCACCGAGGCAAAATGCAAAAATTGTTCGCGAACAGCAACAGGGTCGTCGTAATCAAAGCCATGACGCTCGTGACCCATCCACATACCCAGCATGACGGTGAGACCCAGTCGATGAGCCGAGTCCAGAATTTGTTGCGCCCGCTCAATTCCCCAGGTTCTGAGGGAATTCGCGCCGCATTCCACCATGAGGGGTAAATGAACTTGGCCACCTGCTCCACGGACATAATACGGTGAACCGGCCCGTTCCATGCGCCACACACCTGAATCCTGAACCAATTGAACATGAACAGGTTGAGCTTTTAATTGAATTTTGTTAAAACACAAAAAAACAACCAATACCACCCACAAACATCCTGAGCGAAACATACCTGGAAGAGGCTTAGAGTTCAAAATTAAAGCCCCTGTGGGTGAGCTCATCGTAACGCATGCGGTCAAAGGTGTAAAGCTGAGCCGGGCGGCGGGTGTCTTTGGTTTGTTTGGCATCCAACTTGACCAA
>JAIXRA010000080.1 GCA_027485465.1 Bacteroidota bacterium
AAAAGTGACAAAGCCCTGCACATCACGGCCTTGGATATCAGACCAACGAAGCACGGTTGGATCTTGCAGGGTCTCGCCTAGGGGGAGCTCCAGTTGCAACACATCGTGCACAGGGTTGGGGTAAACTTTGAGGAGGTTGTTGTCGGATGCCAATTGACGGATGCCGACCGGAAAGCAAGGGGAGCAACTTTCCCAACACACCGCGTCCAGGGTATCGTTGCCGGCTACAATTAGAGCTCGGTTCGTAAAGGTGGAGGTGGTTTGGGTACAGGGCATTCCTTGGGTTAGATTTTCGGAAATGCTCCAGCCATCCAGTGTGAATTTGTATTCAATCGTGTCGATGGGGAGCGTGATTTCCAATTCGTAGATGCTGTCTTGGTTGGCATCCGTCATGGGGGCACAGGTTCCGCACCAGTTGTTAAAGGTTCCGTTCAAATGAACATTGGAAAAGGACGGACCGTTGTATTGGTTCATATCGACCTTGAAGAGAATGCGACCGGATGTGGGACCGGAGGCACAAGGGCTGCAACTTTGCCAGCAGACCGCATCCAGGGTATCGTTCCCGGTGACGGTATGAACCCTGTTGGTGTAGATACCGGTGGTCATGGTGCAAGGCGAACCGGCCAGGAGGGATTCCTGTTGACCCCATCCGTCCAAGGTGAATTTGTATTCGACGGTGCTGAGGGGCAGGTCCAAATCGAGTTCATAGATGCTGTCCTGGTTCGCGTCGGTCATGGGTGCGCAGGAGCCGCACCATCCGTTAAAGCTGCCGTTCAGGTTCACCGTTGTAAAGGCGGGGCCGGCATAACCGTTCATGTCCACCCTGAATCGGATTCGCCCGGAGCTGGGGGCCCCGGTGCAAGAATCGCAAGAACCGTAACAGGGGGCGGGAAGGTTGAGGGGACCTCCGACGATGATTTGACGGTTGGTGAATCCAAAGGCGGTGTTGGTACAGGAAGACCCGGGGATCAGGGTTTCTTGGGCGGTCCAACCGTTGATGGTGAATTTGTATTCAAAGGTGTCGGCGACCAAGGGCACGGTAAGTTCCCAAATGGAATCGTTGTTGGCATCGCTCATGGGCGCGCAAGATCCGCACCACGCATTAAAGCTGCCATTCAAAAAGACCCCGTTGATGGGGGTGGCTCCGTTGTAATCGGACATATCCACCCGAAACAAGACCGGGTAGGTGGTTTGGGCCTGGGCCGTGTTGCCCCATCCTTGGATTAGGGTCAGCAAGAAGGCCGTAAAGAGGGCCGGCAAAAGATTCCGGAAAGGATTCATGTTCTTCATAGCGGTCTTGGGTTTGGAAGCGAAAAAAGGTTTGGTTTCAAAGAAAAAGACTCCAACAAGAGGAGTGTTTGGTCAAAATTAAGAAATAAGTGTAAAAAATACACCCTTTAATAAAAAGGCTGTTTTTTTAATTTTCGTTTTTTAATTTTCGCTGGTAGGGAAGCCCCGATGATCAAGAACCGGACGCGCTACCACGGAAGGCGGCCTTGCGCTTTTCGAGGAAGGCCCCAATGCCTTCGCGGCTTTCAGGCTGCTGGAAAAGGCTGCCGAAGGTTTCAATCTCTTGAAGATAACCATCCGGGTCCCCCTGGGCCGCCAGGGCGGTAAGGCGGATGCAATGGGAAACAGCAATGGGACCGCGCTGCAGGATGCGGTTGAGCAAAGCGGTTGAGTCTTCGAGCAGAGATTCGGCGGTGGCGCTGATGCGGTTCACCAAACCCCATTGAAGGGCGGTGGCGGCATCAATGGGATCACCGCTCATGAGCATTTCGAGGGCGCGGGCCCGGCCGACCCATTCAACCAATCGTTGGGTACCCCCGTAGCCGGGAATTAAGCCCAGGTTGACTTCGGGTTGACCCAGGCGGGCGGTCGGGGCCGCGATGCGAAGATGGCAGGCCATGGCCAATTCCAATCCGCCACCAAGGGCGAAGCCGTTGATGGCGGCCAAGACGGGCTTGGGTGCGGTGGCAATGGAATCCATGATGCGATGCCCGACCGCAGACAAATCACGGGCTTCGGTGGCGGTATAATGCGCAAATTCGGCCACATCCGCTCCGGCCGCAAAGGCCTTGTCACCGGAACCTGTCAGGATCACCGCATGCACGGCGGCATCGGCCATGGCCGTGGCCACCGCCTCCTCGATTTCCAAAAGGGTTTGGCGATTGAGGGCGTTGAGTTTGTCCGGGCGATTGATGGTGATAAGGGCCAAAGAACCGTGGTGCTCGTAGCGGAGATTTTGCATGGGTAACAGTTTTAGAGGTTCTTGGGTAACAGTTTTGGAGGTTCTGGGCGAGGATCGTTGGCTGGGTGGGCAGAAAGGGCGTGATTAATTGGCAGGGAGGGCGGCGGCGGCCCGTCGCAGACGGGCAACGCAGGCACTGCGTCCGCGGAGGCCCATCCATTCAAACAAGGCAGGTCCCGAGGCCTGTCCGGTGACGGCCAATCGCAGGCCCTGGAGCAGGCTGCCCGGGGTGACATGGTGACGGGCAGCAACCTCCTTGAACAGGGCCTCCGCCACCGCCGCCCCCCAAACCTCCTCGGATGATTCATAACAACCGATTAATTCATGAAGCACGGTAGGAAAAGCCCCTCCCCATTTCTTGGCGACCACCGATTCGTCGTAGGTCGTTGGATCCTCAAAAAAGGATTCCACCTCTTTGGCAAAATCCGAAACCAACACCATACGATCCATGACCAACGGAATCAGCGCCTTTAACACGGCATCTTCAGCCTCCCAACCCTTGTCCATCAATATTTTACGACAAGGTTCAACCAATGAATCCACCGAACGATGCCGCAGGTATTGCTGATTGAACCACTGCAATTTGGTGAAATCGTAACGAGCCCCGTGCTTGTTAACACGATCCAAACTAAAAGCCTGAATGAGCTCGTCCATCGTAAACATTTCGCGGTTATCACCGGGGTTCCAGCCCAGCAAAGCCAAAAAATTAACATAAGCCTCCGGAAAATAGCCGGCCTCCCGATAACCGGGGGTTTTATCACCTGTTTCGGGGTTGGTCCACTCCGTCGCATAAAATGGGAGGCCCAAACGATCCCCGTCCCTTTTGGATAATTTACCGTCTCCGTCGGGCTTCAATAACAAAGGAAGATGCGAAAATTCCGGCATGGTATCCTGCCAACCGAAGGCTTCGTATAACAAAACATGCAGTGGAGTGCTGGGCAACCACTCTTCGCCACGGATGACATGGGTAATCTCCATCAATCGATCGTCCACCACATTGGCCAAATGGTAGGTCGGCATGCCGTCGCTCTTGAAGAGGACTTTGTCGTCCAATTGCGCAGTCTGCACCACCACCAAACCCCGGATACGATCCTGAACGCGGACTTCTCGTCCCCTGGGCATTTTGAATCGAATCACGTAAGCCTCTCCGGCTTCCAGGCGTCTGGCCACCTCATCCGAAGGCAGGCTCAACGAGTTTTTCATGCGGACCCGGCTGATCGCATTGTATTGAGGCGAAGCAACACCCGAAGCCTTGAACTGTTCCCGCATGGTATCCAGCTCCTCCTCGGTATCAAAGGCGTAATAGGCATGCCCCGATTCCACCAATTGCAGGGCGTATTGTCGGTACATGGCCTTGCGTTCGCTCTGACGGTAAGGGCCAAAAGCCCCGCCTTTGTGGACGCCTTCGTCAAACTCAATCCCGCACCAGCTAAGCGATTCAATGATAAACTCCTCGGCCCCAGGGACAAACCGGGTCTGATCCGTGTCCTCAATTCGTAACACCATCTGTCCGCCCGCTTTGCGAACCAACAAATAATTGAACAACGCTGTGCGGACCCCTCCTGGATGCAGGGGGCCGGTGGGACTGGGGGCAAAACGAACGCGCATGGAGATAGAAATTGTGAAAGCAAACTTACAAGGCGTTAACCACTGGAGGCCGTCCGTAGCGACTTTTGTATCGCAAAGACGACGACCACCGTCGAATCGATGATAGAGCCCAGGACCTCCACCCCACAGACCAACAGCGTTGGACCCTTGGCCTATATCATCCTAGGGGGCCTATCCCTCCTTTGGGGCTCCTCGTTTATCCTCATGAAGCGCATCTTGCCGGCCTTTCCACCCCTCGAGCTGGCCACCATGCGCATTGGCATGGCCGGTCTGGCCATGGTACCCCTTTGGCTCTGGCATATGCGCCGGGACCACTGGCGCTTGTTGCCTTGGTTTGCGGTGGTTGGCCTCATCGGGAACGGAATCCCCGCAGTGCTTTTTGCGGTGGCCCAAACAGGAATCCAAAGCGGAGCAGCCGGGGTTCTCAACGCCCTCACCCCCATGTTCACCTTGGTCGTAGGATGGGCTTTTTTTGGGCGACCCTCCCACCGCAGCCAAATCCTAGGCCTGGTTCTGGGCCTAGCAGGAGCCTTGCTCCTCATTCTATCCCAACACCGGGTGGTTGGTTCTTCCCAGCCGGCATTGGCCTTGCTACTGGTTCTTGCAACCTTTTTTTACGGAATCTCGGTCAACACCGTAGGACACAAATTGCGCGGTATCACCCCATGGCTGACCGCCTCCTTTCCCTTGGTCATTGCGTCCGTCCCGGCCCTCCTAACCCTTGGCCTCCTAGGCGACCCCATTGCGGGAATGAACCGCGAAGGCGGAATGGAAGCCCTGGGCCTTTTGGTTTTTTTGTCGCTGGTCAATTCGGCTATCAGCTTGGTCGCCTTCAATTACCT
>JAIXRA010000020.1 GCA_027485465.1 Bacteroidota bacterium
AAATGTAACATTGGGTGAAGGAACCGGCGACGAAATGATGTTGGTTTATTTCAATTTCACCACCCAAGGCGCTTCGCCTCTGGACACCAACCTGGTGATTGATACAGCCGGACATTGGAGGCATGATTCCTTGTCTTGTGCCTTGGTGGCTGGCCAAGAGCCCGTACGTCCGGAGTGGGCGGAGCAATCGGAATGGTCTTACGATGTTCTTGGTCAGTCCCTTACGGTAAAAGGACCTTCTCAGGGCGCCTTTCATTATGCTTTGCGGGACTTGCAGGGCAAGCTGCTCTGTTCAGGGCAAGCTGCTAATGGGCAGTCTACTGTTCATCAAAACATTTCTTTGGCTGGCCCAGGTGTTTGGATAGGGAGCATCACCGATGCCCAAGGACGATCGTATTACCGAAAATGGACCTTCCTGTGGCAGTAGAATCCGACGACGGTTCCCTTCGTTACATCCTGTATTATGCAGGACCCTGTCCACTTTGCAACCGGGTAGTTCGATGGATGAGTCGTCATCAAAGCAGCCGCGCTGTTTTTGTCTTCCGCCCATTGCCGGAAATGAAGGATGAATGGATTCGTCAAGGTCTTCCACCCCTTTGGTGGGATGCGCCGGACTCTGTTTTGTTATACGATGAACAGAGTGGACGTTGGCACCGCGAATCGGATGCGGTGCTCTTAGCCATGAGCGCCTTGGATTCTTGGTATCGTTGGTTGGTTCCTGTGTTTAAAGGGTTTCCTCCTCGCTTTCGGGACAGCCTTTATTTAGCGTTGAGACCCAAGACCTCCCTAAGGGGTTATCAAAAGGTTGGACTCAAACCCCCATCGGGCCGTTAATCAAATAGAAGTAATATGGCAGCCCGAGGGTTAAGTTGACAGGAAATGTAACTCCCAGGGCCATAGGGATATAAAGCCCCGGATCTGCCTGGGGTGCCGCAATTCTCATGGCAGCGGGTACAGCGATATACGATGCACTGGCAACAAGGACGGTAAGGATAAAACGATTAGCCGGGTCATGGGTCACCAGGGTGGAAGCCAAGGCGGCAAGTGTTCCGTTCAAAAGCGGAAACAAGAGGGCAAAAGCCGAAACATAGAGGCCGTATTTACGAAAACCTTCAAAGCGTTTTACCGTAATCATACCCATTTCCAGGAGAAAAATAGCAAGAAAGCCTTTGAAGATATCGGTGGTGAAGGGCTTGATGCCTTCCGCTTGTTTGGTATCGGCCAACAGCCCGATTAACATACTCCCCAAAATCAGAAAAACACTACCGTTGGTCAGGGAATGGTGCAAAATTTTGCCCAATGAAATCGGCTTGGAATCGCTTTTGTCCTGGTTGTAGTGGTTCAGTAGAAAAATTCCAATAATTATCGCAGGCGATTCCATCAGCGCCATGACGGCCACCATATGACCACCCGCCTCAAGCCCTGCATTGTTGAGAAAGGCAATCGCTGAAACAAAAGTGACTGCTGAAACCGAACCGTACGAAGCAGCGATGACGGCTGAATCGCTGACGGAGAGTCTTCGTTTGAGAAAAAGAAATGCATAAAGTGGAACAAGGCTGGCAGCGATGACACCAAATAAGCAGGTTTGCCAAACTTCCCGATTGAAGCCCCCAACAAGAAGTTCTTGGCCGCCCTTGAATCCGATGGAAAACAACAAATAGAGGGATATGAACTTGCTGGACGAAGCCGGTATTTCGAGGTCGCTTTTGACAAGCGTGGCCAGGGCGCCCAGTAAAAAGAACAGCAAAACGGGGTTGCCAAGGTTAGCCAAAAGAGTTTCATTCATAGGGAGGCGAGGTTAATGGCTCCAAGAAGCACCTAAAAATGAGTCGAAGTCGTTAGACCGTCATGATTTCTTTTTCCTTGCCGGCGAGGACTTCGTCCACTTTGGCAATCATTTTGTCAGTAATCTGCTGGACTTTGGCCTCGGCGTCTTTGATCATATCCTCGGGCAAACCTTCTTTTTGAAGTTTTTTGCATTCTTCGTTCACATCGCGGCGAGCCGAACGGATGCTGACTTTGGCGTTTTCTCCTTCGGATTTGGCCCGCTTCACCAATTCCTTGCGTCGTTCCTCGGTCAAAGGCGGGATATTGATGCGAATCAGGTGACCGTCGTTGGAAGGGTTGAGGCCCAAGTTGGAGTTGATAATGGCCCTTTCGATGGCAGCAAGAACCGATTTTTCCCAAGGTTGCACCGAGAGGGTCCTTGCATCGGGGGTGTTGACGTTGGCCAGCTGATGCAAGGGGGTGGGAGTCCCGTAGTAGTCAACACGTACGTCTTCCAACATCGAAGGACTGGCTTTGCCAGCCCTCAGCTTGGAAAGTTCAAATTGGAGGTGCTGTATGGCCTTGTCCATGGACTCTTGTCCTTCATCTAACCAAAATTGAATGGATTCGTGCATATCGTCGGTGTTATTAATCGGGGGTGAATGTTATTAATCGGGGGTGGAGCTATCCGGGTCTAAAAATACCCCTGTCTGCAGAATAACCGAAGACTGCATCACCAGAAAAGAGAGGAAATGGCCCAGAAAGAGGCCAAGGGGCTTGTCAAGGGCAGACATCAAGGGTTAACGATTCGTTAACATAGCCTTCTTGTCTAACCTTTTGCTTTGTGTCAAATTCAAAAAGACACAGGAAATTTCTTAAAAACCTGAAATAGAATTGATTACACAAAAAACACCCCCCTCTATGCTGCGATTTTTTGGAACAATTGGAGTCGAATCCGGCCTTCGTCGTTGGGCCTTGGCCTGTACTTTGGCATTGCTGTCCTGTTTGCCGCATGCATTGTGGGCCCAAACGGCCAGTTTAACGGGTATTGTTCGCGATAAATCCACCAACGAAACCCTGATTGGGGCCGCGGTATTGGTCAAAGGGACGACCAACGGCTCATCCACTGACTTGGACGGTAAATACCTGATCAGCGGGGTCAACCCCGGCAAGGTGACCCTGGTGGTTCAATACTTAGGCTACAATCCTTTGGAAGTCACGGGCGTTATGGCGGTGGCCGGAAAAACCGAACGCATGGACTTGTACCTGGTTCCCTCGTCAACGGCTCTTTCGGAGGTTAAAGTCGAAGCCGAGGCCCTCAAAACCACCGTTTCGGCCATCCAATTGATGCAAAAGAACAGCGCCTCTCTGATGGACGGCACCTCCTCGGATCAAATTAAAAAATCCCCGGACCGCAACACCGCCGACGTCCTCAAGCGCTCCAGCGGTACTACCATTCAGGATGGAAAATACGCCATTGTTCGTGGTCTCAACGAGCGATACAATTTGGCCCTGGTGAACGGCGCCATGCTCCCCGGCTCCGAGCCAGACAAGAAGGTTTTCTCCTTTGATATTTTTCCGGCAGGCATGCTGGATAATTTGATCATCATCAAGACGGCACAGCCGGACCTTCCCGGTGAATTTGCGGGCGGTATTATTCGTATGAATACCAAGGACGTGCCGGACAGCAATTTCATTAACATGTCGGTTTCTGGGGGGTACAATTCGCAGGCTACTTTTCAGACCTTTCGTAAGGTGGAAGGCTCTCAGACCGATTGGTTGGGGTTCGATAACGGCAAGGGACTAGGAACCCGTCAATTACCCAACGATTGGCCAATCAACAGGGCAGATTTGATTAACCAGACAACGCGTGAGCAGCGCTTTAATTTGTCCAAGCAATTTTCCAATGTCTACGCCGCCAATGAATTTACCGCCATGCCGTATGGAAGTATGCAAATGTCCGGGGGATTAAGGCGCACGGTGGGAAACAATGAATTGGGATTTATTGGCGGGATTAATTATTCCAAGTCTCAGCGTTTGAATTTTCAGCAGGTGAACGGTTGGTCCGGGGTTACCAATGGTTTTCCAGGCGACTCCAACGCAGTCAATGCGTTGTTGTCCACCTACAACGATACAATCTATGCCAACGAAATCAGCTGGGGAGCGCTTGCTAATTTTTCTATCAGACTTGGCTCTTCGAACCGTCTCTATTGGAAAAACGCCTATAACATCACATCGGACAATATTTACAGTAACGGACGCGGGTATCGTACCGAAAACGGAGAGTTTGAAAATGTCCGGCGTTATCAATCGGAATTTACCAGTAACCGCCTTGCAACCACCCAGGTCGGGGGCGAACACAGCCTTCGTAACAACACTCTTCGAATTGATTGGACGGGGTCTTACTCCCAAATGGACCGAGATCAGCCGGATTTTCGCCGGGTTCGTTACTTTGGTACCGAGGTGAATCCAGGAACCGATAGCATGCGGATTGACTGGAGATTTAACCCGAACAGCAGTGCCAATCCAACCGATGGTTATCGCTTTTTTGCGACCATGGGAGAATCGGTTACAAATTTTATGTTCAATGTTGCCCATCCATACCTACTGAATGGTCACAAAAACGAAGTCAAAGCTGGTTTTTATTACCAGCGCAAAGACCGGGAATTTGTAGCCCGCCCGCTGGGGTATGCTCAGGCCCCCGGTGTCTTTGATACCCGCATTTCCATGATGGGTTTGGATTCTTTGTTTGGCCCGTGGAACATGCGTGAAGGCGGTTTGTGGATGGATGAAATCACCAATCCCGGGGATCGCTACCGTGCCAAATCCTCGGTGAACGCGGCGTATCTTATGATGACCAATCGCTTGAGCTCCAAAATGAAAGCAATTTGGGGATTCCGTTTTGAAGGGTTTAATCAGCAACTGATTTTTGCTCAAGAAGCCGAAGTCGAAGACACCATCACCAATAAATTCCCTGCGTTTTTGCCGTCGCTCAACATGGTTTATTCTTTGACCGAGGAATCCAACCTGCGTTTTGCATTTTCTCGTACCCTCTCCCGTCCTGAATTCCGAGAAATAGCCCCGTTTGCATTCTATGACTTTGATTTGTTTGCCACGGTGGCAGGGAATGATACCCTGAAACAAGCCACGATTTACAATGTTGACCTTCGGTATGAATTTTTTGCGCGCATGGGACAGATGTTTTCGGCAGGTGTTTTCTATAAGCTATTTCAAAACCCGATTGAACAGTATTTCCCAGCGGCCATGGGTTCCGGTTTGCAGAGGGGTTTGTCTTGGCTCAATTCTCCCAATGCCAACACCTTCGGGCTGGAATTGGTGGTTCGTCGTAATCTGGAGAAACTTGCGATCTGGGGCCTGGGAGGATTTTGGAAAGATGTGGCGATTAGCTCCAATTTGGCCCTCATTCGTTCCGAAATCGTGATTCCTTATGCCGACACGACACGCGGTAAATATTTACGTCCCATGCAGGGTCAATCGCCTTTCATTTTTAACGTAGCTCTGCAATACAACAATCCGGACAATGGCTTACAATGCAACTTGCTTTACAACCAGATTGGACGCCGGATTGCCTTTGTAGGCGCACCGGACGTGAACTTGCCTGATTATTACGAAAATTCCAGGCCGTTAATTGATTTGCAAGTGAGCAAAAATTGGGGCAAGGCCAGCATGACGCTCTCCATTTCGGATTTGATCAACCTCCCCCGGTATATTTATTTGGATCAGAACAGCAACGGAAGGTTGGATCGGGAACTTATTCAAGACGGGGCTGGTGTGGGTATTCAAAAACCTTTAATCGAATACAAGGCTAACAAAGACGCGATTATCCTCCGCAATCAGCCAGGCAGAACGGTTAGCCTCGGTTTTAGTTACCGATTCTAAATCCTTCCTTAACGTTTTCTTAACGTGGCTGTAAAGTTGGCTTAAAGCCGCCGTGGGAATTTTGGGCAAAATCCAAAAACCCATGAAAAACTTCATCACCCTTTTGCTTCTGCTGATGATGGGAACCTTGTTTCCCTCCCTAATGCAGGCCCAAAGCGTGATCCAGGTAACGGCCGATATCACGACCAATACGACCTGGACCCGCAACAACATTTACGTGTTAAACGGCTACCGTTACATCAAGGACGGTGCGACGTTGACCATCGAGCCAGGTACGATTATCAAGGGCGATAAGGCCTCCAAGGCCACCTTGATTGTTTCCAAGACGGGTAAGATTTTTGCGAACGGTACGGCGACCGAGCCTATTGTATTCACTTCGAATCAGCCGGTAGGTCAGCGCACTTACGGTGACTGGGGTGGTATTGTCATGTTGGGTAACGCCACCATTAACGTTGCCGGTGGCAGTGGATTGATTGAAGGAGGTTTGTTGGGAGCGGATGCGACCTACGGCGGCACCAACGACGACGATTCATCAGGGGTTTTCCGTTATGTACGTATTGAATTCCCTGGTATTGCCTTCCAGCCGA
>JAIXRA010000141.1 GCA_027485465.1 Bacteroidota bacterium
CCAAAAACATCGGGTTTGAAATACCGGTGTTGATCCTTGTGTTCGATGTTTTGGTTCAATACTTCGACATCGCCCATCCGTTCGATATTAAAGTACTTGTTACTCATGCTGGATATCTCAAAGGCCGATAGGCTGCGGTATTGCTCTGTGAAGCAAACGGGTTCCACCACTCGGTCCTCGATGGTTTGGCTATGCGCCGATGCGTAGGCGATGATTCGAATCTTTTTGCCCGTTTCGATGGCCGAGCTAATGACTTCGATCAGATGCCCCAGGTGGGCGTTGTACAAGGGGTGGTCGCTCCCGGCCGAGGTTCCCGTTCCTGACGTGGCGGCGGTTCCTGCCGAGGTCCCGGTCCCAACTTCCAGTTTGGCCAAGACCGAATCGGCCAGGCGATGCCCTTGGGCGCCGCTGCGGACCAATTGGGCCAAGAAGAGGTTTTCTTCGGGGGTAAAGGGTAGCAAATCCTGGTGGGTGCCGACGATCTTGACCCGGTTGTTGCCGGGCTCGCGCTGTACCTCAAAGCCCAAGTCCTTGAGCATGTCCAGGTAGCGATAAACGGTTCTCTCGGAGGTTTTCAAATGAAACGCGATTTGTTTCATTCCTTTGGCTGGTTCTCCGCGCAAATAGCGGACCAGCTTGAGGACCCTCAGAATCCGGTGTTGATTTAACATAGAATGAATAGGGCGGAGCCATGATTGGCTTTCCACCCACCAAACTATATCAAATAAGGGCCTATTTCCAACTCGTTGACCTTACTTGTCAGAGGAATTTTTAATTCCCTGTAACATATCAATTTTTGATATACAAAAGTTTACAGAACACAGATTTCTATTAAACTTCCAAATGCGCCAACGCACTTTCGATGGAGAGCATTGGTTCAAGCACGGCTTGGATTTGGTCCATCGGAATACGTTCCTGTTGCATGCTATCGCGGTGACGCAGCGTCACGCAGTGGTCCTCCAGGGATTGATGATCGATGGTCAAACACACAGGGGTGCCCAGGGCGTCCTGGCGGCGGTATCGTTTGCCGATGGAGTCCTTTTCGTCGTATTGGGTGAGGAAGCGGGTGCGAAGACGATGTTGGAGGCTACGGGCTAATTCCGGGAGGCCGTCTTTTTTGATCAAAGGCAAAAGAGCAACCTGAACCGGAGCTAAAAAGGCCGGCAGGCGGAGGACCACCCGCTCAGTCCCGTCTTCGAGTTTTTCTTCGGTATAGGCCGCGGCCAGGGTTGCCAGGAACAGACGGTCCAATCCAATGGAGGTTTCAATAACATAAGGCACATAGGAGGTCTCCGATTCGGTATCGAAATAGCGTAGCTTTTTGCCTGAGAAGGATTCGTGCCTGCTCAAATCAAAGTCGGTGCGGGAATGGATGCCTTCCAATTCCTTGAAGCCAAAGGGAAACTGAAATTCGATATCACAGGCAGCGTTGGCGTAATGGGCCAGTTTGAGGTGATCGTGGAAGCGGTATTTTTCCGTGCCCAGACCCAATGAATGATGCCAAGCCAGGCGTTTGGCTTTCCAAGTGGCGTACCATTCGAGTTCGGTGCCAGGGGCCACAAAGAACTGCATCTCCATTTGTTCAAATTCCCGCATGCGGAAGATGAATTGCCGGGCGACGATTTCGTTTCGAAAGGCCTTGCCGGTTTGGGCAATCCCAAAGGGAATTTTCATGCGACCGCTCTTTTGGACATTCAAGAAATTCACAAAAATCCCCTGAGCGGTTTCCGGGCGCAGGTACAGGGTTCCTCCTTCCCCGGAAACAGCACCCATTTCGGTGGAGAACATGAGATTGAACTGCCGGACGTCGGTCCAATTGCGGGTCCCGCTGATAGGGCAGACGATTTCCAGGTCGAGAATCAATTGGTGCAGGGCCTTAAAATCGGCGTTTTCCAAGGATGTGCGCAGTCGTTCTTCGATTTCGTCAATTTTGGCCTGAACGCGGACCACATTGGGGTTGGTGGCAACAAACTGAGCCTCGTCAAAGGCCTCCCCCCATTTGTTTCGCGCCTTGTCGATTTCTTTCTGGATTTTGGCTTCTTGTTTGGCGATCGCATCTTCCACCAACACATCGGCACGGTAACGTTTTTTGGAATCTTTGTTATCAATCAACGGGTCGTTGAAGGCGTCCACATGGCCGGAGGCTTTCCAAACGGTGGGGTGCATGAAAATCGCGGAGTCCAGGCCGACAATATGATCGTTGAGCTGGACCATAGCCCGCCACCAATATTCGCGGAGACGGTTTTTGAGGATGACCCCGTTTTGGCCATAATCGTAGACCGCCGATAACCCGTCGTAGATTTCGCTGGATTGAAACACAAAGCCGTATTCCTTGGCGTGGCCAATCAGGTTTTTGAATTGTTCTTCGGGGGTCATGGGCAGAATAGCTGAAAAGAGGAGGGGAGTCGTCGAGTAGGGAGAGGGGGGGGATGAAAAAAAATGTTACGGAGCAATGCGACCGTACATGCGCGGAAAGGGAATGGTTTCGCGGACATGGGGTAATTTGCAAACCCAGGCGACCAGGCGCTCCAGGCCTAGTCCAAAGCCGGAATGCGGAACGGAGCCGTAGCGCCGCAGGTCCAAATACCATTCAAAGGCTTCCATGGGCAATTGGTGTTCGTGGATTTTGTCCACCAGCCATTCGAGGTTGGTCTCCCTTTCGCCACCGCCAACAATTTCGCCGTAGCCTTCCGGGGCCAGTACATCGACGCCTTTGGCCCAACGGGGGTCGTTTTCGTCCCGTTTCATGTAAAAAGCCTTGATTTCGTGGGGCCAGTTGAACACCATGATGGGGGTTTCAAAAAGTCGGGTGAGGACCGTTTCATCGGAACCACCAAAGTCGTTGCCTGCCTGAAAGTTGGCGGCACTTTCGATCCACTGGGGCAGGTTGCGCACTTGTTCTTCGGCTTGGTCCAGGCGCTGGCGGGCCGCTTGCAATTGGGCTTGATGATGACCGATCTCACCCTTCTTGAGCCCGGGCTGGGCCAGTTTGGCTTCGCGGTCGCTTATCTCGGCCCGGGTTTCTTCGATGCTGAGGCGCACCTGAGCCAGGTCATCCCGTAACACATCCAACGCCGATTGCCCGTTGACCAGGCGTTCGCCGCGGATGATTTGAACCGCTTCCTCGTAGGGAATGCGTTCAAAGGCCTGGGTGACTTTCTGAAGGGGTTCAATTGGACGCTCAATGAGTTCCAGCTCCAGTCGATTCTTCTCCAGCACAGCACCCACCACCGACCGCAAAAATTCCTCGATGAGGTCCATGTTTTGCTTCAAATCGCAAAAGGCCATTTCGGGTTCTATCATCCAGAATTCCGAAAGGTGCCGGCGGGTTTTGGATTTCTCCGCCCGGAAGGTGGGACCAAAGGTGTAGATTTTTCCCATGGCCATGGCCATGGCCTCCCCGTACAGCTGACCGCTTTGGCTGAGGTAGGCCGGGTGGCCGTAGAAATCGGTGGCAAAGAGGGTGGAGGTCCCTTCGCAGGCATTGTCCGTAAAGATGGGGGCGTCCATTTGGACAAAGCCACGGTCCTGAAAAAAGCCGTGGATGGCCATGATGAGCGTATTTCGAATGCGCATAATGGCCCACTGCCTCTTGGAACGCAGCCATAGATGGCGATGATCCATGAGGAAATCCACGCCGTGTTCTTTGGGCGTGATCGGAAAGTCTTTGCTTAGGTGCAGGGTGCGGATTTCGCTGAGGCGTACCTCGTGGCCTCCTATTTGACGAGGGTCGGCCACGACTTCGCCACGGCACCAGAAAGCGCTTTCCTGGGTGAGGTCTTCGGCCTCTTGGTACATGGCATCGCCCAGGGTGCTGCGATCGGCCACGCATTGGCAGAGTCCGCTCCCGTCACGCATCACCAGAAAAACCAGGTCTTTGCTGGAGCGACGAGCCATCACCCAGCCCTGCAGTTCAACGGTCTGACCAACCCAACGGGACAGGTCCCCAATCGTTTGCGTTTTCATAGAAAGCTCAAAATTTGAAACATCAAAAATAGCCTATGTACCTTTGATGAAGCGTATGACTTCGAAATCCAGGCTTGGCCTCCAACAAAAGCTCCTTACGAAGCTCTCACCTCAGCAAATTCAGCTGATGAAGCTCTTGCAGTTGCCGGTATCGGCCCTGGAGGAGCGGATTCAGGCCGAGCTGGAGGCTAATCCTGCGTTGGAGGAAGGGGGAGGCGAGGGCGATGGGGGTTTGGAACTGGGGGACCTGGGTGATATGGGGGACCCATCGGACGTGGGGGGCGAGGGGGATGTGGGGGATGCTGGGGACATGGGGGAAACGGGGGAATCAACGGACCTGGGCGAATCGGGTGTTTCGGGGGAGGGCGGGGAGGAGGCAACGACCTTGGAGGAGGGCCCGGAGGCGGAGGACGCCCTCTATGCCGGGGAATGGTCCGAGGACCAAACGGATGATTACCTGGATCAAGGCCAGCTGGCCCCCGAAGTGGACAACCGGATGGTCAACCAGACCTCCGGGGGGAGCTTCCTGGAGGACCTCCTAGCCCAATGGCATATGGTGGCCGAGTCCGATGAAGAAAACCGGATCGGGCTGCATTTGATCGGTAACCTGGACCCCGACGGATACCTGCGCCGGCCTTTGGCCAACCTGGCCGATGACCTGGCTTTCCAAGAAAACCTGGTCATCCAAATTCCCCGATTGCAGGAGGTTTTGGCCAAGGTCCAGGAATTGGATCCTCCCGGGGTGGGGGCCCAGGATTTGCAGGAATGTTTGCTTTTGCAATTGCGTCGCCGCCTGCTGAACCGAGGTCACTGGACAGGGGAGGAAGAGGCTACCGCCGAATCCCAAGGGGGAGATTCGTTGGAGGATGCTATTCTGTTGTTGGAACATCATTTTGAGGCCTACGGTCAGCGTCAATTTGATCGCCTCGCCGCCAAACTAGGCTGGAGCACCGAACGAATGCGGGAGGCTCGCTCCGAAATCTTGACGCTCAATCCTCGTCCGGGGGATTCCTTGGCCCAACCGGACGAAGCCCCCACCGCCATTCCGGATTTTTATGTGATGTTAAGGGACGGTCGATTGGAGCTGCACCTCAACGAAGGAAACGACTCCAAATCCCTAAAAATCAGCACCTATTACCGGGAAATGCTGGAAGAATACGACGGCCGTCGAGCCGGAAAAGGCATGCGCGAAGCCTCCCAATTTATTCGGACCAAAATCGATCAAGCGCGTTGGTTCATTGAGGCGCTGGAACAGCGTGGTCAAACACTGCGCCTGACCATGCAGGCCATTTTGGATCTGCAGCAGGATTATTTTTTGAGCGGTAACAAAGCCCGGCTTCGGCCCATGATTCTCAAGGATGTTTCGGAACGTATTGGGATGGATATATCAACCGTATCGCGGGTGGTTAATTCCAAGTATGTTCAGACCTGGTTTGGGCATTTTCCGCTCAAAGCCTTTTTTAGCGAGGGCATTGCGACCCAGAGTGGTCCCGAGGCATCGGCCATACAGGTCCGCGAAGTGATGGCATCTTTGATCGAATCGGAGGACAAAAGCAACCCCTTGGACGATGATGCCTTGATGCAGGCTTTGCTCGAGAAGGATTTTCGTCTGGCTCGCCGGACGGTGGCCAAATACCGGGAGCAAATGGGGATACCGGTGGCCCGGCTTCGCAAGCTTTATTAGGCTTAGCGGCCGAAGGCTTTTTTGAGCATCATGGGGGTCGTCAGGGTGGTGAGCACGCCCATCAGGACCAAAATCGAAAAGAGTTCGGTGCTGATCATGCCGTTTTTGTAGGCAATGTTAGCGATGACCAATTCCATGATACCGCGGGCGTTGAGTCCGATGCCCAGGGTCAGGGAGGCCCGGTGGCGCATGCCGGCAAGACGACCTCCCAGGTAGCCCCCGACGATTTTGGAGGCATACGACGCCAGCAGGATACCTCCCATCAGGCCCAGGTTGTGGATGGAGCCGATGTTAAATTCCAGGCCGATGCCTGCAAAAAAAATAGGCGCCAAAAATCCCATGGCCATGTTGCTGGTGGTTTTTTCGATAACGCGCAGGTTGTCTTTGCCGATCAGGGAATCGCTAATCAGGAGGGCCGCAAAGAAGGCACCCACAATAAAGTGCAGTCCCAGGATTTCGGTAAAGGTGGCAAAGAGGAGGACAAAGGCAAAAAACAAGGCGTGCAATGGCTCCTTGCCCCGCAGCAGGGCGACCAATTTGTCCAGGGATTCTTGGATATAATCGCCTTTGCGAAGGATGCGTCGAATAACAAAATAGACCAGGGTGAGGATGCCCCCAAACAAAGCCAGTTTGAAGACCGAGATGGCTCCGGCGGTCAGAACCAGGTTCATGGACATGTCGGTGCCTTTGAGGCTGAGCAGAACGCCCAGGATGGAAAGCGCCAGGACATCGTCAAAAATGGCAACCGAAATTATTTGTTGGCCGACGACGGTGTTGATCTTGCGCAGGTCCATGAGGATTCGAATGCTCACGGGGAGGGCGGTGATGGCTACGCAGAGTCCAATAAA
>JAIXRA010000037.1 GCA_027485465.1 Bacteroidota bacterium
GATACCGACTTGAATGGAGACCCGTTCCGACCGGATGCGACTTTGTTCATGTCGTATTCCAACGACAATTGCCAAAATCGTTTTTCGAACCAACAAATTTCGGTGATGCGGAACACCCTCACCGGTACGAGCGGTGGCAACGGTCCTCGGTCCTATCTCCTTCTGCCTCCCATGCCGGCCTATGATACGGTTCGAACCACGACCACCCTCTTGGACCCTGCGGTAGGAGCTGCTCCATCCCCCGCTAACTGGGTTTTCTTCCGCTGGACATCGGTGCCCAATGCCACCATGTATTATGTGCGCGTTGTTCGGGGCATTACGCTGATGTTTGAGCAATGGGTGAACGATACAAGCTTCTTGTACACCGGTCCTGATTTGGGCTCTAGCGGAAATTATTCCGTCACGGTCAAACCCCTGAACCCGGCTTCAACCTGTGCCCCTTCATCTCCCATTCGTACTTTCAGTACCACCACCCCGTTTGGGGCTTCGGTTAGCGGAATCATCCAGCCCGAGTGGAGACTTTACCCTACTTTGCTATCCCGTCAACAAAGCCTGAACTGGCAGGCCGAGGCCGCCGGCCCCGAAGCGGCCACCAAGCCCCTCCAAATTCGGATCAGCGATTATAGCGGCAAGGTTGTGTTGACAGACACCTACCAACCCGGCGATGGTCTCCGAGAATACCCCGTCTCAACGTTTGAGTCGGGCATGTACTTTTTTGAAGCAATTGGGGAGGGACAAAACGCTCGAGCGCGTTTTATTGTCTTCTAAATCAAATCGTTTTTTAGGCCCTTATCAACGAGCCAGGGCCATCAGCGAGTCGGCGTGTTGTTCCAACAAACGCAGGTAAGGTTCGTGTACCAGTTGATCTCCCTCCATGTAACGATTGATTTGGATAAGCCGAGGGCGCAAAGGAAGAGTGACCGAACCCGCATAGTTCAAGACGTCCGCAAAGTGGGCCATGGCCAAAGCGGCACCCTGCGTCCCATCCGATAATCCCATCATGGCGGTCTTTTTGTTGTACAAAGAACGAGGATAGGCCAACGCGTCCACAAAAGCCTTCAGAATACCAGGAAAAGATCCGTTGTATTCAGGAATCACAAAAACCAAAACATCCAAGGAGTCTACTTTTTCTTGCCACTGCTGCCATTCAGGATGGGAGGCCTTGGTGGGCTGATACAAGACGGCCGTCAAAAAATCCACCGGTAACTGGGCCAAATCAAGGACCTCCGAGAAAACACCGTGTCTTTGGTGCAAGATTTGTTCATAACAACGAAGCAGCTTCATGCTCGTTGAACCCTGTCGACTGGTTGCACAAACCAATCCAACCCGAGGGCCTTCCATTGTTCCCAAAATCAAGAGGCTTTGCGTATCAAAAGACCGGCGGCCTGGAGACGATTTCTCACAAAATCCCGATCTACCTGAAGGCGCTCCGGGCGGTTCTCAGCACCGGGCCAATCAAACATCGCTTGACCCAGGGCCGCTTCCATGATGGAACGCAGTCCACGGGCACCGAGTTTCAAATCAAGGGCACAGGTCACGATTTCTTCCAAGGCATCGGGCGAAAATTCCAAGGCCATGCCTTCCAAGGCAAATTGATGCTCGTATTGGCGCACCAATGCGTTTTTGGGTTGCGTCAAAATAGCGAGCAAAGACTCCCTGTCCAAAGGCTCCAGGTGTACCAAAACCGGCAAACGACCCAACAATTCCGGAATCAACCCGTAATGCCGCAAATCAACAGGGCTCACCTGCGAAAGAAGAGATGCTCCTACCTCGGTGGCGAGGGCATCGTTCCCTGAACGGTAACCGATGGCCTGTTTATTCACCCTGCGAGCGATAATTTTATCCAAACCATCAAAGGCCCCACCACAGATGAACAAAATATTTCGGGTATCCAGCGCGATGTATTTCTGGTCCGGATGCTTTCGACCACCCTGCGGGGGTACATTAACAATGGTACCTTCAAGCATTTTGAGAAGGGCTTGTTGAACTCCTTCCCCGGAGACATCCCGGGTGATGGATGGGTTATCGCTTTTGCGAGAAATTTTGTCAACTTCGTCCAAATAAACAATCCCTTTCTGGGCCGCTTCTACGTTGTAATCAGCCGCCTGCAACAAACGCGTCAAAATGCTTTCCACATCTTCGCCCACATAACCCGCCTCGGTCAGTGCCGTAGCGTCGGCAATGCAAAAAGGCAATTCCAGCATACGGGCCAAGGTCCTGGCCAAAAGCGTTTTACCGGTACCGGTTTCACCAACCAACAGCATATTGGATTTGTCCAACTCGATATCCGGAGTCACCGCCGCCGTCTTGGCTTGACCACTGATTTCCCCTATGCGCCGGTAATGATTGTACACCGCGACCGACATGGCCTGTTTGGCCTTTTCCTGACCCACGACATACTGATCCAAAAAAGCCTTTATGGTCCGGGGATTAAACTGCTCCGAACGAGGCTTGCGACGGTTGGGCTTTCGATTTTCGGTTTCTGCCACCGCGTCCCCTGGTAAATCCTGACGCTCCCGGAACATTCGGTAAACCCCCGGAATACACTGCTCACAAATTCGCCCTTCGGTACCTACCACCATAAAAGCGGATTGGGATACCGCCCTGCTACAAAAGGAACAAGTCCAAGATTTGTTAGCTGGCATTAACGAGCGGATTTGGGGTTCTTCACAAGGACATCGTCAATCATACCGTAGGTTTTGGCCTCGGTAGCGCTCATCCAATAGTCTCGATCCGAATCCTTGGTGATTTTTTCAAAGGATTGTCCGCTGTGGTCGGCCAAAATTTGGTACAACTCATCCCGGACCTTCAGGGTTTCTTTGAGGGCGATTTCCATTTCAGTGACCTGACCCTGCATACCGCTCATCGGCTGATGAATCATAACCCGCGCATGCTTGAGAGCGGTTCTTTTGCCTGGAGCACCCGCACACAACAAAACAGCCGCCATCGAAGCAGCCATCCCTGTACAAATCGTAGCAACATCGGCCGAAATAAACTGCATGGTATCGTAGATACCCAAGCCCGCATAGACCGAACCCCCGGGGCTGTTGATATAAATTTGGATATCCCGGGATGAATCCACCGAATCCAAGAACAAAAGCTGGGCCTGAATAATATTGGCGACCTCGTTGGAAACCCCGACCCCCATAAAAATGATGCGATCCATCATAAGGCGCGAAAAGACATCCATGGATGCAATATTCATGGGTCGCTCTTCGATGATGTAAGGGGTAAAACCTTGAAGCTGACGGTGCAAGCCACCTTCAACGGCTTTGGAGTGCATTCCCAAGTGACGGGTGGCGAAAGATTCAAATTCGTTGGAAAAGTTCATGGGAATAAGGGGGTTGGGTGGTTGTTTGATCCAAAAAGTAAAGAAACTCGGTCAAAATTTAGGCCTCGGAAGGGGAACCAAAGGCCTCTTCGAGCCGGACTTTGAACGATGGATAATCGCTTTCTTCGATGGCTACCTGAATTTGGGAACGAAGAATTTCTTCGGCATGACGGTATTTGAGAGAATAGTAAACCGATGACTCGTTCTGTTCCTTGGACAAATATTCTTCGGCATAGCGACGCAAAGGAATTTGTTCGGGTGAAATGCCGTACGAAGAAAATTGTTGGAACAAGCGAGCCTCTGCTTCTTGAAGCATGGCCTCACGCTCAATACGAACATCGTGTTGTTTTAACAAAACATCAATGATCAAGTCCTTTTTGAGTTGTTTGGCAAAGGCCTCGTATTGAGCCGGATCCTGATGGTCGTGATCGTGGTCGTGGTCGTGATCGTGGTCGTGGTTGTGATCATGTTGATGACCAGCATCCCCCTTGTTATCGTTGCTGCGAAGGAGGCGATTCAAAAAGGCATCCGGAAGTTCCATGGGATGTTCACCAAAAAAAGCCTCCATCATGCGATAACGGAGTAATTGCTCCGATTCTTCGTCCCAACGGGCCTTGATAAGGTCTTCGGTACGCTTCAAGAATTCCTCTTCGTTCATGGTTTCACCAAATACCTTGGCAAAAAAGGCTTCGTTCATATCGGCCTTCCCTTCACGGAAAACATTGGAGATTTCGTAGGTCCACGTTGAATTGGATTCAGGCGCCTCGCCTTCATCCACTTTGAAAGCCTTGGCAGCGGCGGCTCGGTCCTCCCCGTACAAGTCCCCCACCGTTAAGGAACCGGTGGTTCCTTTGCCTTGGCCCAACAAAGCAGCACGGAGCTCGGGTGAAACGATTTCGTCCAAACCTACGAGGACCACGGTTTTGCGGGCTGCATCCCCGCTGGCTGGGGCCTCAGTGGCCGACAACCGCAGAAAAACCCGGTCGCCAGGCTCGGCTTTTTCGGGGTAAGCTCCTTCAAAAAAGCGAGTCCGCCACTGGTCAATGGTTTCATCCAACTCGGTTTTGCCGGGTACGGGCTGAATTTTGGTGAAGGATTTCCCGTCCAGGCTCCTGATTTCAACCTTGGGTCGAAGACCCAAATCGTAGCGAAACTCATAGGTCAAACCAAAGTCCAAACCTTGAACAAATGGATTGTGACCCGAAACCGGCAACGGTTGACCAAAGAAATCCAGGCCCTCAGCGCGGGCGTAGTCCATCAACTGATCGTTGACAACACGACTGAGCTCCTCCTGAAGCACGGACATCCCGTAGTTTTTGAGAACAAGGCCGGCTGGCACCATTCCAGGACGAAAACCCGGCATTTTGATGTTCTTACGAAGGTCTTTGAGCGCTTTGTCAACCCGGGGCTGGTAATCATCCGGGGTTAGGCTCAGGGTAAGACGCGCCTCTAGGCTGGACGGGTATTCAACAGAGATATTCAAAACAAAGGTTTAGAGGGTGTATGACAACAAGCTCCGAACCCCGGGGGGTTCGGCTGGCTTGGTGCGGATGGAGGGACTCGAACCCACACGCCTTGCGGCACCAGATCCTAAGTCTGGCACGTCTACCAATTTCGCCACATCCGCTTAACATTCCCGGGGATAAAAAGTTTGGGGCAACCCCTAATTATCCCTCAAAAGGGGGTCAAATATAGCCATCGAAAGGGCCATCGTGTATTTTTACAAGGTGCAAAAACCAACCCTGAACGAGAGCAGCTGGAACCTCACCCCGGAAGAGGAAATCAAGGAAATTGCGAAGCGATACCGTGGTCTCCTCAAAACCTGTCGGCCTTTTCTGGACAAAGCCAACCGTAAGCTCATTCGACGGGCCTTTGAAATCGCCGTGGATGCCCACAAGGACATGCGCCGACGGTCTGGGGAGCCCTACATCTTTCATCCCATCGAAGTAGCCCGAATCACAGCCGATGAAATCGGCTTGGGCACAACGGGCGTCGTAGCAGCCCTCCTGCACGATACGGTGGAGGACACCGGCCTGACGCTCGGGGAAATCGAAAACGAGTTTGGGAATGTTGTGGCCCGAATCATCGATGGTTTGACCAAAATCTCTGGACTTTATAACAAATCGTCGGATTCCACGCAACAGCTTGAGAACTTCCGCAAAATGCTTTTGACCCTGGCCGATGACATTCGGGTGATTCTCATCAAATTGGCCGACCGTCTACATAACATGCGGACCCTGGACAACATGCCCTCGGACAAGCAACTCAAAATCGCCCACGAAACCTCCTACCTCTTTGCACCGTTGGCCCATCGACTGGGCCTTTACAACATCAAATCCGAACTGGAAGACCTGGCGCTCAAGTACATTGAGCCCGAAACCTTTCGATCCATTGTTCGCAAGCTCCAAGAAACCAAGTCCAAAAGAGACCGGTACATCCGTGATTTCATTGAACCTCTCCACCATAAATTAACCGAAGCCGGTTTGCAAGCCGAAATCAAGGGGAGGCCCAAGAGCATTTCGTCCATCCTCCACAAAATGAAAAAACAAAACATAGAATTCGAAGAAGTCTATGATTTGTTTGCGATTCGAATCATCCTTGATAGCCCACCAAGCCTCGAAAAAACCGATTGTTGGCAGGTCTATGCCCTAATCACGGACCAATACCAGCCCAACCCCAACCGGCTCAGAGACTGGATCTCCACCCCCAAGATCAATGGCTATGAATCCCTGCATACGACCGTCATGGGCCCCGAGGGCAAATGGGTGGAAATCCAAATCCGTAGTCGCCGCATGAACGCAGTGGCCGAAAAAGGACTCGCCGCCCACTGGAAATACAAGGACCAAGACGGAGACCCTGCTTTGGATGCTTGGATTTCCAAAGTGAGAGAAATGTTGGAATCCCCGCAGCACAATACCATGGAATTCATGGATGAGTTCAAGCTGCAATTGTATTCCAAAGAGATCTTTGTGTTTACGCCCAAAGGCCATCTCCTCAAAATGTCGGCCGGTTCAACGGCTCTTGATATGGCCTTTGAAATTCATACAGAACTAGGCCTCAAGTGTATAGGCGCCAAAGTTCACCACAAATTGGTGCCCCTCAGCTATGTATTAAAAAGCGGTGATCAGGTTGAAATTCTCAGTTCCAAAATCCAAGAACCTGGGTCGGATTGGTTGGATTTTTTGACCACCGCCAAGGCCAAAAACCGGGTGCGGCAACATTTGAGGGATCAGCGCCGAAAACTAGCCGAGAAAGGCCAGAACAAATTTTTGGAAAAGCTACAAACCATGACCACGGAGGTTGGTGAAGACATGTTGCATCGGATCGCCTTCCATTTGGGTCTACCCAGTGTTTCAGACCTTTATTACCTCAGCGAAATCGATAAGATTAACTGGAGCGAGGTCCAGCAGGCCGTTCGCAAAAAATACCGGAAATCAAACGGAGACACCCTTGCTGTCGAAGCGAGCCCCGAACGCCCCAACGGCGACGCCTTGGTTATCAACCATCCTTCGGTTTGGATGGATGGAAGCGATCGGGAATTTCGGTACAGTTTAGCCCCTTGTTGCAACCCCATCCCAGGGGATGAAATTGTCGGGATTCCACAACCCGGTTCCGAAATGCTGGTGCATCGCCAAAACTGCCTCAACGCCGCCCTCACCCATTCCACGGCCCATCACCGCACCATTCGCACCCGTTGGAACAAGGGGGCACGGGTTGCCTTTTTGACGGGTATCCAACTGCGTGGTGTGGACGACAAGGGAATCATTAGCGGTATTTCCAGGGTCATCACCGAAGAAATGCAACTCAACATGCGCTCCATTTCGGTTCTATCCGAGGACGGCATCTTTGAGGGACAGATCATGGTCTACCTCGAAGACACCCAGGTTTTGCAGGATTTGTTACGAAGACTTCGAAAAGTCAAAGGCGTTCACAAGGTGGACCGTATCGAAAAATCAACCCCCAAAGAAGCATGAACTTGGAACCCGTTGAGGCTGCTTTTTTTGAATTTCTGCAGGAGCGGGGTTTGAGGCAAACCCCCGAAAGACAATGCATCCTTCGTCGTGTCTATGCCATGAACGGCCCTTTCACCGCCGATACCCTCCTGGAGAATCTTCGATCCTCCGATAGCCGTTTGTCCAGAGCCACCGTTTACAATACCCTTGAATTGCTACTGGAATGCAGGTTGGTGGCGCATCATCAATTTGGACGTTTTGGATCCTATTACGAAAAAAGCCACGGACGAAGGCAGGCCGACCATTTGCTATGCACCAATTGCGGTCGAATTCAAGAGTTTTGCGACCCCCGACTCCACTCCATTTTGCAGGATGCCGGCCAGGTTTTGGGCCAAAGGGTCCTGCACCACGAATTACACCTGCACGGTGAATGCCTCCTGCTCCAAAGCACCGGACAATGCCCGCACTTTGAAAGTTCCAAGGCAGACCCTTCGTCATCAAGCCCTGCTTTGCACTAAATTTGAATTTTAAGAACGCGTATGAAAGCAGATGTGTTGCTGGGCTTGCAGTGGGGCGATGAAGGTAAAGGCAAAGCGGTGGATGTCCTGGCCCCGGAATATACCTGGATTGCCCGTTTTCAGGGGGGACCCAATGCAGGCCATACCCTGTGGTTGGATGGTCAGAAAGTTGTACTCCACACGATTCCTTCCGGGGTCTTTCGGAAAGACTGCCAAAACCTCATCGGAAACGGAGTCGTCTTGCACCCTCCCTCCCTCCTGGCCGAAATCAGAGCCCTTCAAGAAAAGGGAATGGACCTAGGTCAGCGTCTTTTGATTTCAGACAAAGCCCATTTAATCACCCCGGGCCATCGCCTCATGGACCAGGCCCAGGAGGCGGCCAAAGGGGACCAGAAAATTGGCTCCACCTTGCGAGGAATCGGACCGGCCTATACCGATAAATACGCCCGGCATGGGTTGCGCTACGGGGATCTGGCCGGTCCAGACGCCATGGCCCGCCTGCAGAACAGCATAAACACGCATCGACAGGGCCTCCAAGCCTTGGGTTATCCCGAACCGGATGATCTGGACGCCCAAACCGAAGCCTGGATGGAAAGCCTCCAGACCTTGCTCCAAGAATTCCCCCCGGTCGACGGCTCTTGGCTCTTGAACCAGGCCTTGGACCAAGGCCAAAAAGTCCTCGCCGAAGGCGCTCAAGGAAGTATGTTGGATGTGGAATACGGGGCTTATCCTTTTGTGACATCTTCGCATACCACCGCCGCTGCCGCCTGCACCGGGTTGGGACTGGCACCATCCCGCATTGGGGATGTTTACGGATTATTCAAAGCCTATTGCACCCGGGTTGGAAGCGGCCCATTCCCCACCGAGCTTCACGACGAACAAGGCGAAACCCTTCGCAGAGCGGGTCATGAGTTTGGCGCCACCACGGGTCGTCCACGCCGCTGCGGTTGGCTGGACCTACCGGCCCTGCACTATGCAGCTCGACTCAGCGGCGTCAATAAACTCATTGTTACCAAAGCCGATGTCCTATCGGATTTTGGCGAGGTGAAGGTCGCCGTACGTTACGAAGGAACGCATTCCCACCGCGATTCTTACCCCACCCACCAGGAAGCTTGCATTCCGGTCTACCGGACTTTTGAAGGCTGGTCGCTGACCCCAGGGAAAAACTACCAACGGTTGGAGGAATTGCCGATGGCTTTGAGGGCCTACCTTAACTTCTTGGAAGAATCCCTGGATTGCCCGGTTCATTGGGTATCCCTGGGACCGGATCGTCAAAGCACTTTACAGACCCGTCCCTGATTCCTTGGAGGATCGATTCGTTCATTTGCCCCAAGGATTGGAGTCTTCGGCCGTCCTGCTGGCCTTGATCAAGGGCTTTGAAAAGGCTCCGTACCTCTCCGCCTTTTGGACCTGCCCTAGCCATTCCACGAATAACCATCCTCCCGACTACCGAACCCTCGATTGGATCCTGGGCATAGGCCTTGCGGACGAAGATGCGGACCCTGAACCCAAAAAACAGGGGCTTGACTTTCGTTTTGAAGACTTTGAACATATGTTGCGGGACCGACCAGGCTTCCGCATGGGATATTTTGGTTACGACCTCAAGGCCCAAAGCCTGAGCCAACCCTCCCCTTTGCCACCGGCCACGGCGGACCCGGATCCCTCCTTTTGGTTTCGACCCAGGATCCTTGTTCGATGCATCGGTTCCCGTTTGGAATTCTTGTCGGATGAACAAAGCCAAGGTCGGACCTTGCTAAAAACATGGTTGGAAGAACCCAAAACCGGGATGCACACTCGCGGCAAAACCGAACTGCAAGGTTGCCGACTCCGTGATAAACTATGTGTTCAAACAACAGAACAAGACTACCAAGAGCAGATAGCCACCATCCGTGAGCGCATACGGGATGGGGATTTTTACGAGTTAAATTTTTGCATTGAATGGGCTGGCCAGGTTCCAATTCAGGATCCGTTGGCCCTTTGGAAGCAGTTGACCACCAAGGCAGGGGGTGCCTTTTCGGCCTTGATCAAAAACCAAGAAACCTGGGTTATCAGCGCCAGTCCTGAAAGGTTTTTGAGAAAGGACGGGGAACGACTTTTGAGCCAACCCATCAAAGGCACTGCACCGCGGTCAACCAACCCCCGCATCGACCTCCTTGAGGCCGAAGCACTGAAGACAAACATCAAGGAAAACGCCGAACACCTCATGATTGTGGATCTGGTACGAAACGACTTGGCCCGATGTGCCGACCCATGCAGCGTTCAGGTCGATGATCTCATGGGTTGCTATGCCTTTCCGGCGGTGCACCATCTTGTTAGCAGTATCTCTGCCACCACCGCTCCAGATCAAAGCCTGTCGGGGATTTTAAACGCCTGCTTTCCAATGGGATCCATGACCGGAGCCCCCAAAGAAGCCGTGTGTGCATGGATCGATCGCCTCGAAAAAACCCGACGGGGCATCTACTCAGGAAGTGCAGGTTGGTTTGATCCCGAAGGAAACTTTGACCTCAATGTGATTATACGAAGCCTGGTCTATGACCAACGGAAAGGATGGATGTCCCTTAAGACCGGTGGCGCCATTACCTGGGATTCCGACGCAAGGACCGAATGGCAGGAATGCCAAACCAAGGCCAAGGCCCTGCTGGACCTTGAAATTTAAACAAAACTTTTGGTGGTGGCCTTAGGCCAGCGCCGTGACCTCGAGGTTGAAGACCGCCTTGATATCACGGTACAATTCAGCCTCGACCTGGTAGGTACCCAATTCACGGATTTCACCGCGGATGGACATTTTGCGGCGATCCACTTCGTGTCCCAGAGCTGCGAGGGCTTCCGCAACCATGAGAGTGGTCACAGCTCCAAAAATTCGACGATTTTCCCCTGTGCGCACCGCCAGCGTTACCGTCAATTGACCCAACTTTTCGGAAAGGTCGTTAGCAGCCTGGCGCAAACCTTCTTGACGAAATTCTGCTTGACGAACCGCTTCGGCCCGGTCGTTCAGGGCTGGACGACTGGCAACCACGGCAAGGCCTTGAGGAATCAGAAAATTGAGCCCGTAACCGTTGCGGACTTTGACCACGTCGTGTTTGAAGCCGAGGCCTTTAACGTCTTGTTTGAGAATGACTTGCATATCAAAATGCGGTTGGATGCCTAAGGGCGGGTTGAACAATAAGAAAACCTTAACGCAGGCCGTCGGCCACGTAAGGCATCAAGGCCAAATGACGGGCCCTTTTGACGGCCTGGGCCACCTTGCGCTGGTATTTGAGGGAGGTACCGGTCAGACGACGTGGCAACAATTTGCCCTGCTCGTTGACGAGCTTGAGCAAAAAATCGGGGTCCTTGTAATCGATGTATCGGATACCATTCTTGCGGAATCGGCAGTATTTCTTGCGGGTTTCCTCTTTGACGGGAACGGACGCGAAGCTGTTTGTAATCATGGGTTAACCTCCTCTTTGGCAGTTTTGGGACGGCGGCGGGACTCGTTGTAAGTCACGGCATACTTATCCAATGAAACGGTCAAAAAGCGCAAAATTCTCTCGTCCCTGCGCAGTTCAAGTTCCAGTTTATCGACGGCAGGGCCTGTGGCCTTGAACTCGTACAAATGATAAAAACCGGTCGCTTTTTTGCGAATGGGATAAGCCAGCTTGCGTAGACCCCAATGGGCCTGATGCACCAGCTCGGCGCCGTTTTCCTTCAGCACCTTTTCGAACTTCAAGACCGCCTCACGGACCATCTCCTCGGTCAGGACCGGGGTAAGGATGAGTACGGTTTCGTATTGATTCATAGGATCAATTTTTAGAAAGACCCCCTTTTGAATTGGGGAGCGCAAATATAAGCGAAAATCGACTCGCAACGCTCCATGAATCCTAACTTTGTCGATATGCAAGGCTATCAGGTCTCCGCCCGTAAGTACCGCCCCCCCCGTTTTGATGAATTGGTGGGGCAGGAACACATCACCACCACCCTTTTGAACGCCATTGCCAAGGGCCAATTGGCCCAGGCTTACCTTTTTTGCGGTCCTAGAGGGGTTGGAAAGACATCCTGTGCTAGGATTTTTGCCAAAACCATCAATTGCAGCAAGCGGGACCCATCGGGCGAAGCCTGTGGGTCTTGCCCCACCTGCCTATCATTTGACCAGGGCGGGTCGCTCTCCATCCATGAATTGGACGCTGCCTCGAACAATTCGGTGGATGACATTCGCTCCCTGGTTGAACAAGTACGTTATCCCCCCCAGGGAAGTGCCTACAAGGTTTATATCGTGGACGAGGTCCACATGTTGAGCACATCGGCCTTTAATGCCCTCCTCAAAACCCTGGAGGAACCTCCTTCCTACGCCAAATTCATCCTGGCCACCACCGAAAAGCACAAAATCCTGCCCACCATCCTTTCGCGTTGCCAGATTTTTGACTTCAAGCGCATACGGCCACAGGATATTGCCGACCGCCTGGCTTTGGTCTGCAAGGCCGAACAAATCACCTTCGACGCAGAGGCCCTTCTAACCATCGCGGGCCGATCGGATGGGGCCCTTCGCGATGCCCTCACCATGCTGGACCAATTGGCCGGCTATGGAGGGGGTCACTTGGGGCAAACTTTGGTAGCCGAACAATTGGGCGTTTTGAATCAACAGGGGTTTTTGGATGCCACCGAAACCCTTCAAAAAGGCGATCCTGGACCCACCCTCCAAATACTCGGGACCCTGATAGCCAGAGGCTACGACCCCATTCAATGGGTACTGGGTATGGCGGTTCACCTAAGGAACCTTTTGATGGCCAAAGCACCGGGCACCCTGGATTTGGTTGAATCAGGGCCCGAATTCAAAGAAAAACTTCAACAACAAGCGTTGCGAAGCGATACCGGCTTCCTTTTGGGAGCCCTTCATTTGCTCAACCAGGTGGAATTGCAATACCGCCAGGCCCGACAACCGCGACTTTTGGTGGAAACCGCCCTCTTCAAGATTGGCTACCTAGCCAACAGGCAGCAGCAGACCACCGGTTCATCCCAGACTACCTCCACAGAACCCCTGGCCAACGCACACCCCCTGGCCGGTATCAGCGACAAGGTCCCTGCCCCATCGGACTTCAAAACCCCTGCGAAAGTCCGCGTCCAGGTCCCCACCGCCGAAATGCCTAAATCCGCTGAAATTTCTGCGCCCCCAGAAAATCCTGCGCCCCTTGAAATTCCTGCGCCCCTTGAAATTCCTACCGTCAAAGAAGTAGACCTATCGGGCACACCCCGCCAGGCCCCATCAACCCGCCTTGACCAGGATTTTTTGAAACAAATCAAAAAGCACCTGGCTCCCAAAGAGGGTCCAATAGCCCCTGGAATCGATGAAAGTCAACAGTGGGATCCACCAACCTTGGATTCCCAAGGAAATTTGGAGGCCTGCTGGAACGCTTTGTTGGAACAATGCCAACAGAGAGGATTGGGGGCTTTGGAGGGCCTTTTGGCCCGTAACAAACCCCAAAACCCTGCTTTGCAGGGCTCCGGAGTCCTTCAAATTGATGTTATTCTGTATTCTGATACAGAGAAGGTCCTTTTTGACCGGGAAAAATCGAACCTCTTGGAGTATCTCCGCGCCTTTGGGCCCCAAACATACCGGCCCGAATGGAACATTATTCAACAAAATCTGGGGCAACAACGCGAAAAATACCTATCAGAACAAGAGCGTTTTAATCGATTATTGACTGATAACAAGAATTTTATAGACCTGAATTCTCGAATAGGTTTAAATTTAATTTAAATTCTAACATATTAATACATCTTTTTGCTAAATTTGACGCTGATTTTTAAGTACATATCCAAAAAAAACCTTTTAACTCAAGATTATGGCCGTCAAACTCAAGCTCAAAAACTCCAAAGAAGTCGCATTGGTCGATGAGAAGGTGTTCAAGTTTCTGAACGAAAACCCTTATCTCGTGAAGGTGGGCTTTTTAGCCAATCTACGCCGCCACTCCCGTGGTTATGCCTTTTTTCAGAAAAACTGGCCCCTCGGCGATGGTAGCTACAAAAACGAGACGATCTATTTGCACAAACTAGTCGCCGAAATTTTCTGTAAAAAGAAAACGACACGTGAGCGCCTTTTTGTCAATGTTGTCAACAACAATCCATTGGATTGCCGCCTGGAAAACCTGGAATTTGCGACTCGTTCGGTGGTTGTACGCAATGTCAACAAAACCGAAAACAAGTTCGGATACAAGGGTGTCATCAAGAGTGGCAACAAGTTCAAAGCCATCCTTTTTAACAACCGCGTTCGCCTTGATTTGGGCACCTTCAACACCGCTGCAGAAGCATCGGCCGCCTACAAGAAGAAATCTGCAGAGTTGTTCGGCAAGCGATAATTCAATCGCGGCGGCTATTAGCCGCCCTCCTATCAAAGAGACCCTTCGGCAACCCGAAGGGTCTTTTTTTTGGTGGGAATCGGAGAATGATCCCTTATTTATGACCCATCCAACGATCCACCAAGACCGCCGTCATGGCATCTCCTGTAACATTGACCACGGTGCGCATCATATCAAGAATGCGATCTACGGCCACCACCAAGGCAATGCCGGCACTTTCCAGGCCCACCGACTGTAACACAATAACCAGCATGACCATCCCAGCTCCGGGAACCCCGGCCGAACCAATCGATGCCAATGTGGCGGTAAGTACAATGGTTAATTGTTGCGCCCATGTCAAATCGGTCCCAAAGGCCTGGGCAATAAAGACCGTCGCTACCGCCTGATAGAGGCTGGTACCGTCCATATTAACGGTTGCCCCCAAGGGCAAAACAAAAGTCCGTACCTCTTCCCGTACACCTAGCTTCTCGGCGCATTCCAGATTCACTGGCAAGGTGGCATTGGATGAAGAGGTCGAGAAAGCCAACAACTGAGCCGGACTCATCACCCGAAAAAAACGTCGTGGCGAAAGGCCACCAAAAACCCTCACGAGGGTTGCATAAACCACCAACAGCATCAGAGCTAATCCCAAAACAACCGTAAGCGCATAGACCGACAAGGCACCCAAGAGCTCCAAGGCTTTGGCGGGATCGTTCCCTGCAAGATCGGCAATTAAGGATGCGATCAGCGCAAAAACACCGATCGGAGCAAAGGCCATAACATAATCCACCATAAGCAAAACGATGCGATTCAGTTGACCGAACAAATCCCGAACCGATTGGGTTTGATCAGAGGGCAAGGACATGATGGCAACACCCATAAACAAGGCAAAGAACACCACTTGCAACATGGAGGTGTTGTTGGACAAGGCATGAAACAAATTATCCGGAACCATGTCCACAAGCGGACTCAACGGTCCGCGTTCCTTAAACGCCTGGGCGTTGTTGAACCCTTGATCGGTTTGGGTGCTGAATCGAGCTTTGAGGTCTTCGCGCCTTTCGGTGGACAGGTAATCCCCCGGGCGGACGATGTTCACCAATACCAATCCCAAGGTCACCGCCAAAACGGTCGTACACAAGAAAATCAACAAGGTGCGCCCCCCCATCGAGGATAATTTGCGCAAATCCCGCAATCCAGTGACCCCATCCACCAGCGAAACCAAGACCAAAGGAACCGCCAGTAGTTTGAGCAAATTCACAAAAACCGTCCCCAACGGCTTGAACCATGTCAAAACAAAGCCGCTATAACCCAGACGGGCCGCTAACAACCCCACCAAGGTCCCTGCCCCAATACCGAGCAAAATTTTGATATGCATCGGAAGACGTGTTTTGAATAAACTCAACATGGCGATGGGGATAAGGGGTGCGTTTAGGGAAGTAGGCGTTGGATTTTGGCGGAGGGAAAGCCCAACCAATGGTCCAGGACGACCAAGGCCAGCATGGCCTCCACCACCGGGACAGCACGCGGGACAACGCAGGGATCGTGACGACCACGGGCCTTCAATACCAGGGGTTGGCCCAGATGGTCCACCGAGTTTTGGTGGATGGCAATGGTGGAAGGTGGTTTGAATCCCACTCTGAACCAGAGGGGTGTTCCTGTACTCATGCCGCCCAAGACTCCACCGGCATGGTTGGTGGCGGTTTTGATATGGGTCCATTCCGAGGTGTCCGCTGCCAGAATGGGGTCGTTGTAATCCGAGGCATGCCCGGATGAAGCCGCCCATCCGGAGCCCAGTTCAAAAAACTTGGCGGCGTTGATGGAAATCATCGCTTTGGCCAAATCCGCATCTAGTTTATCGTAAACCGGATCGCCCAAGCCAGCGGGCAAGCCTTGACACCAACCTACCACCGTTCCTCCGACTGAATCACCACGAACACGCGCTGTATTTATTTCGTTTTCCATGGCCGAGGCGATATCGGGCAAGGGGCAACGCAGCGGAGAGGACTCAATCTGCTCTTGGGTATAGGGAATCGAGTCCCGCAGCGCATAGGCTTCGGCATCCATGCTGACCTGGCCCACCGAATGCACCCATGCATAACAATGAATACCTGCTTTGGCAAGGATTTGAGCAGCCACGGCCCCGGCCATGACCCGCGCCGCTGTTTCGCGGGCACTGCTTCGACCCCCACCGCGGGGGTCTCGAACCCCGTAGCGGGCCATGGTTGTAAAATCGGCATGGGATGGACGCAGGGTTTGACTCAATTCTTGGTAGTCTTCTGACCTGGCATCCTTGTTACGAATCGTCAACGTCAAGGGAGCCCCCGTACAGATGCCATCCAGGCAGCCGGACCAGCACTGAACTCGGTCTTCTTCGTTTCGGGCTGTGGTAAACGTGCTTTGACCCGGTCTGCGACGGTCCAACTGGGCCTGAACAAGGTCCAAGTCCAAAGACCAACCGGCAGGAACTCCATCGATAACAACCCCTATGACAGGGCCATGGGATTCTCCAAAAGAAGTCATCCGAAAACGGGTCCCAAAACTATTACCTGCCATTTTTTGCTAAGTTAACCTTTCAAATCGTAACCCAAAGCACGCCAATGCTCCCAAAAAGTTGGGTAGGACTTGGAAACAACACGGGCATCATCAAAAGCGATGTCCCAACCGGGCATGGCAAGCATGCTCATGGCCATGACCATGCGGTGGTCGCCGAAGCTACGAAATGAACCCCTTTCCGGCCGGCGATCACCCTCCAGCTGCTGGGCCCAGGGGCGGTCAGGATCCACCAACAAAACGATTTCTTCACCGTGGATCACCCGGCATTGAATACCGACGCCCTGCAAATTATCGCAAAGCGCTTGCAGTCGGTTGCTTTCCTTGTAAGCCAAATGGCCTACCCCACGTATCTCCAATCGAAGCCCGCGAAGTACAGCCCATACGGCCAAAGCGGGTACCATGTCCGGGATGCCTTCGGCGTGACAAATCCACCGGTCTCCTTGTTGTTCCCATTCGGCAGGATGATTCGCAACAGGGTTTTCCCAAGAAGGGCTGCTGACCTCCACACCGTCTCTGACGCGCAGTGTCAAATCCCCTCGTTCCCCGGAACCGATTGGCGTCATCACCCATTCCAAATGAGGAGCTAACCAAGAAAGCCAACCAAGAAGGACCGCATCCCCTTGGAGGGAGCGAGGGTTGAGGTTGGAGAGGATCAGCGTAGTGGCCAATGGATAAGCTGCCTGACGTAGAATCCAAAAAGTTGCAGCGCTCCAGTCTCCTTCGGGTTCCAAGGCCTGGTTCTCTGTAACACGGTAAGAACCCAAGCTGGCATGGTAAGGCCCCGCGTTCGTCGACCAACCGGAGGATTGGAGCATGGCCAAGGTCATGTCCAAATAGGGCCTGGACAGGAGCTCTTCAGGGCCCCAATGCAATTCCAATTCCACCTCACGGCAAACCGCTCCCAAAAGGAGGGCGGAGGCAAATTGGGAGCTCACATTGGACGGTAACACAACACGACCTCCGTGGAGTTGCGAAGGCTCCAAGCGCAAGGGCGGGTAACCCTCCCTTTCCAAACAATGAATACGGGCGCCCAACGCTCTTAAGGCGTCGACCAGACCCTTGATGGGACGCTGATGAGCCCTGCCTTGGCCTTGTAAAATTCCCCCAAGTCCAGCAAAAGCCAAGAGGGCCAAGCCAAAACGCATGACCGTTCCGGCTTCTCCGGCTTCCCAACGGACTTCGGACCCTTGGTCAGGCCGCTCGACTTGATTTGGTCGCTCGACCTGATTTGATTGCTCCACCCCTAGAAGGCTTGGGCGCTTTGCAGCAAGCACGTGCCGCCGAATGGCCGTGGTCAAGGCCAAGGCACTGCGAATATCCTCTGCCAGGTCCTCTCGATCCTTGGGTTCCGATTCTAGGGGGCCAACCGAACGAATCCATTGGGCCGTTTCCAAAAAAATTTGACGAATCAACAAACTCTTGGAAGGAGGTAGATCCAGACGGACTTCTCCTAACTCAACAGATCGTTGGAGAGGAGCTTTGTTGAATTTAAGCGTTGCCATGGATCAAGGGCCATGCCAGTGGATCGCGGATCCAGACTTCATAAACCTGCTCGGCCAGGGCTGGGTCAACCACCCGATCGTAATCGGCTTTGCCAACCCCCACTGGGAGGGACCAAAGAATTTGTCCTCCTCGATTCTTTTTGTCCTGCAAAAGATGTTCCAACACAACTTTCCAGGTAGGCCAAGTGGATGGGTAGGTTGAAGGACTCACATAGTGAGCGAGTGTTTGAAGGCTTTCGTAACAAATCAACCCGTGATCACGGGCCAAGAGTCCGGCCGAGACCGCCAATCCAAGTTCGTAAATCATGCCCAACCAAACCGCTCTTCCATGACCCAAGGAAGGAATCAAGGCCTCCAGGGCATGACCCATGGTATGACCAAAATTCAATAATTTTCGAGGGCCATTTTCACGGGGATCCAGGGCAACGAGATCTATTTTGACCTGAAGGGCTTGCAACAACAAATCTTGGTCGGGTGGGACCAAGACCTGGTTTGAGGTCTGTTTCATAGACCCGAAGAAAGCAAGGTTCCTTTGCATCAGATCCTGGCTCGCGACCAACCCATGTTTGATTATTTCGGCCCATCCATCCACCAAAGCATCCACGCCCAATGTTTGAAGGTAAGGGTGGTAATAAATGCGATGAACCGGATCGTTGTAGAGGCCGACACTGTTTTTGATGCCCCCAAAATTGATGGCGCATTTGCCACCGTAAGCGGCGTCCACCATGGCCAGAAGGGTGGTAGGAACCGAAACCCAAGGGATTCCTCGTTTGAACATAGCCGCGGCCATGGCGCCCACATCGCTGAGGGCTCCACCTCCAAGTACCAAGAGGACCGAGGAGCGATCGGCCTGCTCCTCCATCAACCAAGCCAAAATTTGTTGCAGGGAATCCCAGGTTTTGGAGGCTTCGCCGGCTTTCATGACCAGGAGGGAGCCGGGAGCAACGGAACGATAGGCTTCGGCCCAGGCTTGGGTGGCCGGGTCCGCCAAATAGAAACAGTTGGTTGGGGTGGCAGACTCGACCCAAGACCTCCAGCAATCTAGGGGGTCTTGGACGAATCGGGGCGATACATGTCCAGCTGACGTTGTATGCTTTCCTGATGCATCAATTGCAACCATTTGTTAAGAAATGAAAGATTGAGCCCCATGGACGCACCCTCCCGATGGCGGGTTTCCAAAATTTGCTCCCAGCGTTTGGGCTGCAAGATGGGCAAGTCGTATTCTTTTTTGAGGGTGCCCAGGCGATGGCTTAATTTCAGCCTTTGGCTCATGAGTTCCAATAAATCGTGATCCAAGCGGTCCACCTGAGCCCTCAGCTCCTGGAGTTGAGCGGCCAATTCCTGGTTCTCGGGGTCGTTGAAACGAAAGGTCATGCCCCCCAGGGTATCGCGTAACTGATCGGGCGTCAATTGCTGACTAGCATCGGACCAAGCATCGGAAGGACTGTGATGAACTTCCAGCATCCAGCCGTCATAACACAAATCAAGTGCTATTTGAGCAAATTCAGGGACCAATTGGGCATTGCCGGTGATGTGACTGGGATCGCAATACATCGGCAAATCAGGGCGCCTTCGACGCAATTCAATGGGAATTTCCCACTGGGGCATGTTGCGGTAGGGACTGGGCTCAAAGGGAGAAAAACCCCGATGCACCAAGGCCAATTGGGTCAGGCCCCAGCGCTCCATGCGCTCGATGGCGCCCAGCCACAGTTCCAGGTCGGGGTTAATGGGATTCTTTAGGAGTACCGGCATCCCGGTCCCGGCCAAGACTCGACCGATTTCATCCACCAAAAAAGGATTGACCGTGGTCCTTGCACCGAGCCAGACGGCATCCACCCCGTGTAGCAGGGCTTGTTCCACCTGGGAGGGCTGAGCGACCTCGACGGCCAGACGGAGTCCCCGTCGTTGGGTCAGTTCCCTGACCCAAACCAGCCCCTCGGCCCCCACCCCTTCGAAGCGGTCCGGCCTGGTCCGTGGTTTCCAAATCCCCGCCCGCACCAAATCCGGGGCCAGAGGGGCTAGGCCGTCGAGGGTCGCCTCAAATCGTTCAGGCGTTTCGGCCGAACAGGGACCCGCAACCAAGAAGGGCCGGACGCCTTGATCCGGATGAGCCTTGGGGAAAAAGGCCTGCTCGGACTTCCCCAAGATGGGTTCCGGGTTCACAGGTACAAGGTCAGGATGTTGCAAAGAGATGGTCCGTTGATGGATCGAGGATAGAACGGCTTTCAAAAGAAAATTGGTATACCGAACCACAAAGAAACAAAGAATTAACCAACTTATTTTTGCTTCGTGCCTTTACCCCAGGAAGCCCCCCTTTATTCCCCGGCCTACAGCCGTCTGAGCCCTGTCGACCTCCGAAGAAAGCTTTGGCTCTTTGGGTTGATGAACCAAGGCCGGATCGTTCAAGTTTTGGGAGACCTGGCCAACCTGGCCTTGCGTTGGGGCCTGCCTATACAGGGCCTTGTTCGGGCCACTATTTTTCGGCAATTCTGCGGAGGTGAAAGCCTCCATCAATGCACGAGCACCATCGAGGAACTCGCCTCTTCTTCGATCGGAAGCATCCCCGACTACTCGGTCGAAGGACAAGACAGCGAAGAAGCCATGGATCGTTGCCTTCAGACCCTGCTTGAAGGCCTCGCCTTTGCAGCGCACAACCCCCACACGCCCCTCTTTGTTTTCAAGGTCAGTGGACTGGTTTCATCCGCAGCCCTGCACCAACTGGCCGAAGGTCACCCCATGAACCCGCAGATCCAGGAACAAGCCCGGCTGGGCCGCGAAAGGGTCAACACCTTGCTCCAAAAGGCCCACGATCTCCAATGCCCTATCATGGTTGATGCCGAAGAAAGCTGGATCCAAGACCCCATTGACGACTGGACCATGGAGGCCATGTCGCGTTACAATACAGATAAACCTATTGTTATCAACACCTTACAAATGTACCGGTGGGATCGCCTCGATTACCTGAAACGGGCACTGCAACAAGCAGATGAGCAAGGGTTTGTGCCTGCCTTCAAAGTGGTCCGTGGGGCCTACATGGAAAAAGAAAGGAGTCGAGCTGGTTCCATGGCTTATCCGGACCCTATCCAGCCCACCAAAGCCGCCACCGATCGCGATTTTAACGAAGCAACCCAACTTTTACTCCAACACCCCAAGGCCTTTCTGTGCCTAGGGACCCACAACCGCCTCAGCTGTGTCCTGGCTTCGGCACGAATGAATGAACTGGGCTGGTCACCGGACAACCCACGGATTCTCTACGCCCAACTCCTGGGCATGAGCGATCGCCTAACAGGCGAATTGGCCGATGCCGGTTACCGAGTGGCCAAATACCTCCCCTACGGCCCCGTGAAGGAAGTCCTCCCCTATCTCTTGCGCAGAGCCAAAGAAAACTCATCGGCCGCCGGCGAAATTTCCAGGGAATACGCCCAATTGCTTTTGGAGCAAAAAAGACGTCGCAACCTCAACGTTGCAAATCAAACCAATTCCGCCGACGCGTAAGGCGTAGATCCTGCAGCATTTTGCCTTTGGCATTCAAGGTAAAGGTGTACGAACGATAGGTTCCAAAGGGAACCAGATTGATGCTCATTTCCCAACAATGCAAATCCCGGTAGATATTTAACACCGTGGGGGTGAGCGTTCGACTCTGCAAATCAAGCCCTGAATTGTAGGCCAATTTCCAATGACGGGTCAAACTCAGATCCCCGCTAAAAGTCAAAGCCTGTATCCATTGTTGCCCAGCCGGCGCTAGGGCCTGGTAAGATAGGTTGTAATTAAAATTCAAGCGAAAAGGGACATTCCAATCCACAAACATGCGGTAACCATAACGCTGAAAATCATCCCACAACGTTGAATCCCCCCGGTCCCGTAACAAAACGGGCCATGCGCCGGAACGAAGCGGTTGCTCAACGGTCGAGCGCCCACCCCAGCCTCCACTCAAGGTCAAATTCGCTTGGTTGAGTCGAAAGGGCTTCCACCATGCATCCTCTGCCAACCAACGCTGGACCAAACGCTTGGATGAATCCCGGCTGTAAACATCCCAGACCCCCGAAAACAACAAACTAAATCGTTCCCCGAATTGGCTTCGACCACCCCACTGCACCGGCGCCATATGCAATGAATCGGCCCTGAAATTGTAGGACGACCCCAACCGAAACGAATCAAAAATCTTGCGTCGAACCAAGACCTCCCCGCTGTCGCTCCGGGTCCTCACTTTGTACTCCAAATTGTTATCGATGCTCCAATTAAGCAGGGCCGAGGCCCCGGCCCCGGCAACACCGAAACCAAATCCGTTGTAAGGGCTATAATTCAAGTTTTTACCCGTTGAATCCGTCTGAACCGTTTGATAAAAACCAAAGCGCGATGCCGTAAAATCAGGCCTCCATCCCAAGCTTATTTGAGGGTTCACCACATGACGTATGGCTGCCAGACGGCCCTTGCGGAACTGAACCAAACCATAAAGACGGGTATTCAGCAAAAGGGAGGCCTGGTATTCGTAATTCCTGTAAAACCCTTGTTCGGTATCCGCCACTGCTTTCCCCAACACCGGATTGTACGCCAACACCGCCCGACGATTGGTCCACCGCTCCTGGTAAGAAAATCCCGGCGTTAATTGCACATAATTAAAGAGTTTGAACGAAGAAGTGCTAATGGGAATGTTATGGAGTATCCCCGCATCGAGGGCCCGCAGGGCCGAAGTAGGATTGAGTAGAGAATCCACCATGTTCACAGAGGACCGCAGATTGGACTGATAGGTTAAGCCGATTTTTTCGTACCAACGTTCGCTAACAATGCTACGTTTGGCCTTAAACGGCTGTATTCGAGCCATGTTGAGGTTTCCTTCCGGCAAATTGAGTTGCACCCTACCCGTTTGAGTGTTTTGAGAATGACGTGCCGCCAAATTGACCTGCAATGGTTTTCCTGGAAAAATACGACTATAACTCACCGAGGAATTGAGCTGATTGTTCAAGAAATCCGTTGTTGAAGGAGAGTTGTTACGGAGGTAATTACTGGTACCCGCTTGAACCGAGGCCGAAAATCGACGGTACGGGTGAGCCCGCTGATCTTGGCTGTGTTGCCAATTGATCATGAAGTCCCGTTGCCGGCTAAAATCCTTGGCCTTGGGATCGCCCGATTGAAGATTGCTCCAATTGATGCTGAGCCGACCGGTGGATTTGTATCGTTTGTTATAACCCAAAGAAGGATTGACTCTCCAACCACCGTAGGCATATAGATCCCCGCGCAGGCTGAGGTCGGCATGGGGGCTCAGGGGCCAATAGTAACCCCCATTTCTCAGAAAAAAACCAAATTGAGGGGAATTCCCGTATTCCGGAAAAAGCACCCCGGCTTTTTGTCCTTTCATCAAGGGAATCACCGCAAAAGGCAAACCAATGGGAAGAGGAATCCCCAAGGCGACCAATCGGGAGGGTCCGGTGACAATCCTACGATCCGGAATGAGCTTGGCCTTGCCCAATTCAAGGTAAAAATGCGGATGTCGGGTATCCGAACAGGTGGTAAATAGGGTGTTCCGCACATACATGTCCCCCGATGTATCCCGCTGAACTCGACGACCAATCACATAGGCTTCGCCTTCCCGGGTCACTAATTGGGAAATTTTGCCCCGACCGGCCACCAAATCGTATTCCATGGAATCGGCCACAAAGCGCTGGTCGCCGTCGGCAAACGTTGGTGTATCCACCGCATGGCCCAAGCTATCGGTGAGTGGCAGGGCCCGTAGTTTGCGGGTTTTCCAATTTTGATAGGCTTGACCGGATTGCAGTTCCATGGTCCCAAAGCGGATTTTGACTTTGCCCATGAGATGGGCCTGTCCGGACCCAAAATCCACGGTCAAGGAATCCGCTGCTTCGTAATAAACCGTTTCAGCCAAGGGTCCGCGTTGGGGACGGTTGTCCACCGCGCCCGTATCCAATCCAGAAAATGAGGACGGATTCTCCACCGTTGCAGCCCCAACGTTACCAACCGCAGCAAATGCACCCATCGCAGTAAATGCGCCAACCATCGCAAGCGAAAGCACTCGCTGCCACCCATTGCAAAGGATCCGCAGGAGCCACATCCCAGCCCGGCCTGCAGCAAGACCCTGGCCGTGTATCCCCGGCAAACCCCTAAATTTGTGCATTATCGACAACAACGGCCAAGCGCTTGAAACCCCAAAACTAATCCCACCCGTGCCCTTCCTTAAAGCCCTTCGCTTTTTGGCCCTTGTCGTGGTCTTTTGGGGTGCCCTTGTCCATCCTTTGGGCCTCAAAGCCTATCGCCTGCACCGAATTGTCCTGGATGCCGGCCACGGGGGACATGATAGCGGCTGCCGGGGCAAAGGCTCCCTCGAAAAGCTCGTCACCCTTCAGGTGGCCAAATTGGTTGCCGAACACCTCAAAACCCTGGTACCCGAGCTTTCGATTCATTTTACCCGAAAAGATGACCGCTTTGTGGAATTGCACGAACGTGCAGCCATGGCCAACCGTCTCAACGCCGATCTCTTTGTCTCTGTCCATTGCAACAGCGGAGGATCGCAGGCCTACGGCACCGAGACCTTTACCCAAGGATTGCATGTGACCGGTGCCAACCTCAACGTAGCCAAGCGCGAAAATTCCGCTATACTTCTGGAGAGCGATTACTTGACTCGTTACGATGGTTTTAACCCCAACGATCCAACCGCCCATATCATCTTTGAACTTTTTCAAAGCGCCTACCGCAGCCAAAGCCTTCAATTGGCCCAGTTAATTGAAGAAAAATTCACTCGCAAGGCCGGTCGACACAGTCGCGGTGTCAAACAAGCCGGGTTTTTGGTCCTTTACCGAACAACGATGCCGGCTGTTTTGATAGAAACCGGGTTTTTGACCCATGCCCAAGAAGAAAAATTCATGAACTCCGCCCAAGGCCAGCAAGTCCTCGCCGAAGCCATTGCCGAAGCCATTGCCCGTTACCACCACCTGAACAACGAACCATGAACAAGGTCCCCAAAGAAGTATGGATAGGTCTCTTTGCCACCATGGCCCTTCTCCTTCTTTTTATTGGCATCAATTTCCTCAAAGGCGATGACCTATTCACCGGTCGTAACACCTATTACTCCATCTTGGACGATGTCAAAGGCCTCAAATCCTCGGCCCCCGTCCTTTTCAAAGGCCTCAAAGCCGGGACCGTTATCGACATCGAGTTGCTACCCGAAAAAGGGTTGGTCTTGGTAACGGTGGAGGTTAGCAAAAAAATCAAACTGACCCAAGGCACTTCTCTGCGATTGGTCAGCACCGATTTGTTTGATACCAAGGCCTTGCAAATTGATCCAGGCCCCAGCCAAGCCAAGGAACACAAGGACAGCGATACTTTGCCTGCCTTGATCGCCCCTAGTTTGATTGAAAATCTGGTGGGGGATTTGACGCCTCTCAAGGACAAGGTTGAAATCAGCCTGACCAATGTGAACCGCATCCTTGAGGCCCTCCAAACCGAACAAATTCGCCAAAGTGTCGAGAACCTCAACCAGGGTAGCCGTGAATTAAGCCTTATGATTCAAGAAAGCCGGGGGCCGGTCCGTCAAACCCTGCAAGATCTCAACGGCATCTCCACGGAGTTTCGCAAGGACCAACCTCTGTTGCGCAAATCCTTGCAGAACCTGTCCCAATTTTCGGATACATTGGCCGCTTTGAGGCTCAAACAAACGGTCTTGCAGGCCGAGGCGGCCCTTCAGTCCACCGCCCTCCTCATGGATCAAGTTCGCAACAACCAGGGATCCTTGGGGCGTTTGATGAAGGATAGCAGTCTTTATTACAACCTTCAACAAAGCGCCGGAAGTTTGGATGCCTTACTCAAAGACCTCCGCCAAAACCCGGGTCGCTACGTTCAGTTTTCAGTTTTTGGCAAAAAATCTAAATAAACGCTTTCGGCCTTGGTCCTGCATGCTACCAATGCATGCCGAACGAAGCATCCTTGCCCAACTCGCAGCGTCTGCCTTAGCGAAGGCTAACCCTTCGGATTAATCGTGTACCGTTGATCGAAACCGCTTCCAGCAGGTAGGTTCCAGGTGCAGTCACCGCGTCCAGTCGGTTCCAGCCCTCCTCGCCCTGACCCTGCCAAACCAACTTGCCCGTCATATCGCGAAGGATTAGCTTCGATGCCAAAGCCAAATGCACATTCAACGGGCCTTGACTGGGGTTGGGGTAACATTGCAACCAATCCTGACCCGTGTCTTCCTCCAAACCCGCCCCCAGCGTGGATAAACGGGTAATCGATGAAGCCGTTCCTTTGAGGATGGCATTGTTGGGATCCAGGCTCATACTAACCACCTGCCGCGGAATCCAAATTCGTTGCAAACCCAGCGCTGGTTCAATTTGGATAAGTGAAGGAGCCTGTCCGGGCCCTGAAGTCACCAAGCCCAAGGGGACTTTGTTGCGAAAAACCGGCGTCACGGTTGGGGCCGAGGCGGTTTGACTGGTTTGAACCCATAACACCGAATCCCTCCAATTCCAACGCACATCGTAGGTGGGATGCCCCTCCCCGTAAACCCAGTCCTGAAAAAAGTCAGCGAGTGGCGCCCCTGTGTATTGTTCCATGATCTGACGAAACTCATCGGTTGTGGCGACGGAATGGCGCTTGGCGTTCAAGTATTGCCGAACACCCCCAAAAAACAAAGAGTCGTTGTCGATTTCGTTCCGAAGCATGTGCAAAACCGCTGCTCCCTTTTTGTAGGTAAGCGAGGA
>JAIXRA010000133.1 GCA_027485465.1 Bacteroidota bacterium
ATGCCGCCCGTTTGGTGGAGCCGAAGGGATACAAGCCAACAATCCTTTGACCAAGATCGTGGTTTTCTGCGGAATCGTTGGGACCTGAACTATGTTGAGCCTTTGGGTGCCGAGGGTTTGCTGGAATGGTCGGCTTCGCCTTTGTGGCAGCAGAGCCGTTCGGGGCAACGATTGGAGTCTTCCGACTCTTCCCAGGCCAGTGGATTGTACAACCAGGTGGCCCGTCAAAACCTGGGTGGCGCTCAATACGGGCTTCGCTATCGGTGGGGCAACGAACGCCGTGAACTATCGGTGGGTTTGCAGAGGCAGGACTATACCTCGACCTTGTCGGTGGACGAGGTTCTCAGCGGAGAGATCCCTTCCAACTTCCGTTGGAATGCTTGGTTGCCCAACGCATCTTGGCGTTTTAATCCAACCAAATTTCAGCAATACCGGATTTTTTACCGGGCATCGTCCCAAACGCCTTCGGTGCAGCAGTTGCAACCGCTTTTGGACAATACCAACCCGCTTTCGTTATCGCTGGGGAACCCTTCCTTGGATCAGGCCTTGATGCACACCATCGGGGGACGATTCCGTTGGTCGGATGGGGCCGGGGGTCGTTCGGTCTTTGTCTTTGTCAACGGCACACGGACCCAAGGGGTTGTGGGGAACGAGAACTTGGTTGTTCCAACCGATACCGCCTTGATGAGCCGTTGGTGGTCGGACTGGAAAGGACCGCAAACATGGGGGGTTCGATGGCAGGACCTAGGGCTGGCCCGGGGTGCGCAAATCACCAGACCGGCCAACTTGGGTGAACAAACCAATCTGCGCTGGTACAGCACCTACGCCCATCCGTGGGCCTGGTTAAAGGCCAACATGAATTGGACCTTGACCAGCGGGCATTTGGACCAGCCGGTTCGAAACAACGGGAAGGATTCCCGGGTCACAACCCAAAACCTTGGTTTGCAGTGGGGTCTGAGCAGTTCTCGTTCGGAGAAATGGGATTACAATGTTTCGCTGAACCTTGGTTGGAACCGCTATCGTAACATCAATCAAACCGTCAAAGGTGCCTGGTTGCCCTACCAGACCCACGCCGCCAATGCCCGCGTTCAATACACGTGGCGTAAACGGTGGATCTTGGGTTCGGACTATGCCTGGACGTATTGGGGGGGCTTGGACCAGGGCTTTAACGCCAATGTTCATCTCATGAATTTCTCGTTGGCTACCAAGGTTTTGCCTAACAAACTTGGGGAATGGCGCTTGTCGGTTTTTGACCTCCTTGGTCAGAACCGGTCGGTGAGTCGAACGTTGACCGAGCTCTATGTGGACGATAACCGGAATACAGCGTTGGGCCGCTTCGTGATGCTAACCTTCACGTACAATTTCCGAAATTTTGGAAAACCAAGCCGGGAATTACCAACGGAGAACCGGGTCCCTTCGGGGCATGCCGATCCCAACCGGCCTTGGGAAGGTTGGCGTTAACCCGAATCTCTGCTACCCAGCGTGTATTCGGGCCAGTGGTCTTGGAGCCAGCGTTGGTAGGCTTGTTCACGTTCGTTACCGGCCGGCTGGTAGAAAACCCGACCGCGCAGACTGGGGGGCATAAAATCTTGGTGAACAAAGTGATGCGGTCCTTCGTGGCTGTATTGGTACCCTTGTCCGTAGCCCAGGTCTTTCTGCATTTTGGTCACCGGATTGCTAAGGGCTTCCGGCACGGGCGGTTGTTGTTCGGCAAGGCGTACCGCTTCAAGAGCCGCTTCGATGGCCAGGTAAGCGGAATTGCTTTTGGGACTTAGGCTGAGGTACAGCGTGGTTTGGCTCAGGGGAATGCGGGCTTCGGGGTAACCGATGCGGGCCACGGATTCCAAGGTGGCCGAGGCCAGGAGGAGGGCTTGTGGATTGGCCATGCCAATATCTTCGGAGGCCAAGATGACCAGCCTCCTTGCGATAAACACCGGATCTTCTCCGCCTGAGACCAGACGGGCCAGGTAATAAACGGCTGCTTGCGGGTCGGAACCACGAATGGATTTGATGAGGGCTGAAATCAATCGGTAATGCTGGTCACCATCCCGATCGTGGTAGACCGCAAAGTGGGGAAGGACCGCCAACACAGCTTGATCGGTGATTCGACGCACCCCGTTTTCGGGTGCAAGGCTGCCGGCCAACCATTCCAACAAATTGTACATGCGCCGGGCATCTCCTTGGGCATGCCGAACGAGGGCATTGCTTTCCACCAATTCCAACCCAAGGGCCCGCAGCTCGGCATCCTGGGTGACGGCCTTGAGGGCGAGTTGATGCAATTCGTCGGTGCCCAACGGCTGAAGAATCAGCAATTGACAGCGAGAAAGGAGGGCTGGATTCAGCCCAAAAGAGGGGTTCTCGGTGGTCGCGCCAATCAAGGTGAGTTGCCCGCTTTCGACGGCGCCCAAGAGACTGTCTTGCTGGGCTTTGTTAAACCGATGGATTTCATCCAAAAACAAAAGTGGTTTGAACAAACCGTTGCCTTCTTCGATGACGGCCCTGACATCTTTGACCCCGGCATCCACCGCGCTTAGGAAACGAAACCGCTTCTTGGAATGAACAGCCAACATACGAGCCAGACTGGTTTTGCCGGAACCCGGAGGGCCCCAGAGCAGGAGGGATGGCAGGGATCCCTCCTCCCAAAAGCGACGAAGCAATCCTTGAGGTCCGACCAATTCTTGTTGACCCACGAGGTCCTCGAGGCGTTCGGGGCGCATGCGTTCGGCTAAAGGTGGACGGACCATTTGTCAAAGGTATGAAACCACCTGGGCGCCCGCTTTGCGCTATTTTTGGGTCGTGTCTGATGCTCATCCACCGGAACTGCTCATCACCGGAGATGGTTCCCATACGATTCGTCTGGGCGGTGGCCCTACCTACCATAGCCTGCACGGTGCCCTGACCGAATCCAGGCATATTTACCAGGAAACAGGCCTGCGTGCCTTGTTAGAGGTTCGAAGCCAAAATCCAAAAGCGGCCGTTGACGGGGGTGAAAAGATTCGTATTCTGGAAATTGGTTTGGGAACCGGCCTCAATGCCGCCCTCGCCCTGGAGGTTTGTTTAGAAGCCCCTCAGCTTCGAATCGACTACACCGCTTTGGAGCCGTTTCCACTGTCACCGGGATGGATGATGGATCTGAATTACGCTTCCTTTCTAAGGGCACCAGCTTGGCAGATATGGGTCGAGCAGTACCCGACTTTGTACGAGGGGTTGAGGACTCAGGGACAGGGGGCCTGGTCTTCGAAAAGGGATGGCTCTGCTTATTCGTTCAAGGTCATGGGCCAACCTTGGCCTTGCCCCTTGGAGGGTCTCTTTGATTTGGTGTTTTGGGATGCCTTTGGTCCAAGCCATGCCCCTGATTTATGGGAGGAGGAATCCTTGGTGGCCCTGAATCGTTGGACGGCCCCCGGAGCATGGCTGGTGACTTTTGGGGCCAGCGGGGCTTTTGGTCGCCTGCTCAAGGGCTTGGGTTGGGAGGTTCAAAGGCTGCCTGGCCCTCCCGGCAAGCGGGAAATCATCCGTGCCAGGAAACCCTGAATTTCATTGCATCTTTGGGGCATGTATCGTTGGTTGCAAGGATTTCTTTTTGGTTTGGAACCCGAAAGGGCCCATCATCTCACCCTCCATGTTTCCCAGATCCTGTTGAGGATTCCGGGAATGAACCATTTGTGGGCTTTGTTATGGCCCAAGGTATCGGATCATTGGGCGGGTATGGGCTTGAAGTGGGAGAACCGTTTGGGCCTTGCGGCCGGTTTTGACAAAGATGCCCGCTACCTCGAGGTGTGGAAGGCCCTGGGTTTTGGTTTTGTGGAAGTGGGTACCTTGACCCCCAGGCCCCAACCCGGCAATCCCCAACCTCGACTTTTTCGTCTTGTCCGCCACAAGGCCCTCCTCAACAGACTGGGCTTCAACAACGGCGGGGTGGAGGCAGCGGTCCCTCGATTGCGTCAAAGGCCCAAAGGATTGGTGGTGGGCGCGAACATTGGCAAAAACAAAGACACCCCCAACGGGGAGGCTGTGAAGGATTATGTGACTTGTGTTGAGGTTCTCCATCCTTGGGTGGATTACTTCACCATCAATCTAAGCTCACCCAATACCCCGGGGCTTCGAGATTTGCAAGAAGCCGGTTTTTTGGACAACTTGTTGGAGGCCATCGCCGGTTTGGATTGCCAAAAGAACGTGCGTAGGCCGGTTTGGGTCAAGCTGGCCCCGGACCTGGCCCCGGACGATTGGCAAAGTCTGTGGCCGGTCTTTGCCAAACATCAAATCGATGGTTTGGTCTTGACCAATACGACGGTGGACCGCAGCCTTTTGGGTGCCCAAGCCGCAGAGGCCGAGACGTTGGGGGCCGGTGGTCTGAGTGGGGCGCCCCTCGCTGCCAAATCCGAGGCCATGTTGAAGGCCATGAAGACCTACGGAACAACCGACGGTTTCTGCCCATCCCTCATTTCGGTGGGCGGTGTGATGAGTGGAGGCGATGCAGCCCGGCGCCTGGAATCAGGCGCACATTTGGTGCAGGTTTATACGGGCCTGGTTTACCGAGGCCCGGCCTTGGTGGGAGAATGTGTTCGCGCTATGCGGTCCTAGTGCTCAAAGGCATAGCGTAGGATATTCGCACCCATTTGCAGAGCCTGCGTTCGCAGGGGCTCGGGGTCCTTATGGACAGAGGCATCTTCCCATCCATCGCCTAGATCGCATTGGTACGTATAGAACACGACGATTTTGTTTTCCCAAACCAAGGCCAAGCCCTGGGCCGGTTGACCGTCGTGTTCGTGGATTTTGGGTAGCCCACCGTTCATTCGAAAAGGCTCTCGGTACATGGGATGATCGGACGCCACCCGAACCCAGTCCAGTTCAGGAAAAACTTTTTTGAATTCGCTGCGAACGTAGGGGTCCATGCCGTAATTATCGTCGACATGAAGAAAACCTCCACCGGTTAGGTATTGACGGAGGTTGCGGGCCTCGGAGTCCGTGAACAGAACCCGACCATGCCCCGTCATGTGCAACCAAGGGAAACGAAAGAGGTCAGGGCTACCCACTTCGGCCACTTCTTCTTGGACTTTGAGGGAGGTGCCCATGTGGCGGTTGCAGAAACGGGCCAGGTTGGGCAAGGAGCTGGGATTGGCGTACCAATCACCACCGCCACCGTAACGCAGTCTTCCCAAACTGATGGTACCGGATGTGGAGTTTTGGGCAGCCATGTTGGGGGATTGCGCCTGGGCATGGCCCGTGAGACCCCCGCCCATTCCCATCAAGATGCACCATAACACCAGAAGCAAACGACTCCCGCGTTGGGCCCAATGGGCCAAGGCGGCCAGGGTGGCGGTTTCGGTGCGCAGTCGATGGGGCCCCAGGTCCAGGCCTTGGGCTCCGAGCGAAGCCAGGTGGTTGACTTCCTTTTCGCTCAAATCACCTTCGGGGCCCAACACGAGACAGACCGGAAGGTCCTTGTCAACTTGTTGAATCGGAATCCGGGTAAGATGGGGGTGGCAGTGGGCCATCCACAAGGCGAGGGATGAATTTGGTTTCCATTGTTGAAGGGTCTGCGGCACCGCAAGCAAGGGCTGGTAGCAACGCAGGGATTGTTTCATGGCTGATTCTATAATTCGTTGTAGGCGATCGGGTTTCCACCGGTGGTGTTCGGTCCGTTCGCAGACCAAAGGAAGGATGCGCGTGGCCCCCAGTTCGGTAGCTTTTTCGATCAACCACTCCCAACGGCCTTCGTTATGCAGAGGCGATACCGCCAATTCCAACGGCATAGGTGCGGGCTCTTCGTGCAGTGTCTGAATTTCAAGGACGGCACCGGTAGGGATGGCCTTTTGGAGAATGCAGCGGGCAAGCAATCCACGGCCGTTGGTCACCAGGACTGCGACCCCTTCTCGTTCACGGCGAACCCGAACCAAATGCCGAGATTCCTCGGGTTTTAGCTCAAAGCTTCCGGCTTGGGGCAGGTCCGGGTCCAGGTACAATTCGGTATTCATGGCAGTTTAACCTGTGGCAAATTACTGCGGATCCAGTCTAGACGCGAATCCACATCCAGGATGGGCGCTGGAATCCATTGCGCCGCCTCGCATCGCCTGAACCAGGTTAATTGACGGCGGGCATAATTACGGGTATGCTGCCGAATCAAATCAAGGCAGGTCCCCCTCGATACCTGGCCTTGCCAATAGGAGGGCCATTCGGCGTACCCCGGACTTTTGAGTGCCTTGTGAGCGGCGTAAGGGTAGAGGGCCTGGGCCTCCGCTTCAAGGCCTGCCGCGTCCATGGATTCGACGCGTTGATTGATTTGGTCGTAGAGTCGTGCACGGTCGGGTTGGAGTCCGATCCAATCGCAATCAAAGTCCCGCTGCTTGACCGAACGGGTCCATAGATCGGTGACCGGACGGCCCTCCGTGTCCATAATTTCCAAAGCCCGTATGAGGCGTTGGTGGTTCTGCATATCGGCGCGGGCCGCATAGGAAGGGTCCCTTTGACGGACCGCCGTTTGGAGAGCGGACAAACCCTCCTGTTCCCACAAGGTTTGCCAATGCTTGCGTCGATCCGGTTGCTCTTGGCCCAAGGCATCAAAGCCTTCGACCAAGGCTCGTACAAAAAGACCCGCACCTCCACATACGACCACGGTGGAATGACGAGCCCACAAGGTCTGAAGCAGGGCCAGGGCTTCGCTTTCAAAGCCCCCGGCGCTCAGATGTTGGGATACCGAACGATCGCCTACAAAAAAATGGGGAACTCCCTCTTGTTCAGCGATTGTAGGAGCCGCCGACCCCACGGGCATTTCACGGTAACATTGCCTGGAATCGGCCGAGATGACCGAGGTTTGAAATTGCTTGGCCAGTTGAACAGCCAGGGCCGTTTTGCCGGAGGCGGTTGGGCCGACCACCAACAATAGCCGGGGTCGAGGTCTTGGGTTCTCAGTAATCGTCGTCGTCATAACCCCCGGAACGACGACCACTGTCCCGTTCGTAATCCTCGTCTTCCTCCTCATCGTAATCCCCGTCATCGTCCTCGTTCTCTTTATCTTGATCGCTGTCGTCGCTGAGATCTTCGTCCAAAACAAAACCAGCCGGTACTTCATCCGTTGAATTTCCCAAATCCAAGCTGGAGGATTTGCGCGAATGACCCATGGTTTCGATCTGCTCAAAAAGTTGATCTTCCTGCAAATCATCGGATTCCGGTTCGCTTTCTTCAACGGCCAGGGGCAGAGAGGCTGCTGGGGCGGATGTTCCGGTGATGCTCGGTTCTGACTTGGCCACCTGGGTTTGGCGGGGGTTGTATTGTTTGGGCGGATCGCCCTCGGCCCGGACAACCCTAGGTAGGACGACGTCCCCTTTGGGTAGACCCTGGATGGCGATTAATTCCACCAAAAAAGCCCAAGAATCTTCTTCGGACCGGTACACATAAATAAAGCGTTGGTGGGGGTCGTCGATGAATTGACTTATTTTGGTTGCAATCATCGGAGCGGCGTTGCCAATCAAGGAATAGGGGATATCCTTGAAGGCGATTTCATCCTCCATATGCCACAGATCATCGCTGTAAAAGAAGGATGCTGAATGTTTGAGGTCAAAAGAAAAAGCCTTGAGAATGGCAAAATGAAAATCCTCAAAACTCTGACTGGCTTTGATTTCGATTTCCCGGAAGAGGTCTTCGTAATCTTCGATGATGACCTTGAAACGGTATACGGACATGGGGGCTGGGGGAGTGTTTTTGGAGGGTGCTAATTTGCGCAAGGATTGGCATTCAATCAAGACCCTGTTCGGTAGAAATTACAGAGGGTCTGGGCCGTGGTTGAAGGCCGATTTCCTGCCCGATTCGGAGCATTAAATCATAGGCTTGTTCCTGGTTGTTTTCGATTTCCCCGTCCAAGATGGCCTGGCGGATTCGATTTTTGATCACACCGACCTGCCGACCCGGTTCCAATCCAAAGCAAGCCATAATCTCGGCGCCGCCCAACGGAGGTTGCCAAAGGCGCATGCGGTCCGCCTCGGATACCGCCTTGAGCCGCTGGTCCAAGTCCTCAAAATTGCGGAGGTAGCGTTGAACCTTGGCTTCGTTTTTGGAGGTGATATCGGCCCGGCACAATTCCATCAAATCATCGATGTCCTCGCCCACCTCAAAAAGCAAACGCCGCATGGCCGAATCACTGACTTTGTTTTTGGTCAAGGCAATAGGCCGGAGGTGCAGACGGACCAGGTTCTGGACCTTTTGCATGGTGTGATCCAAGGGTAATTTGAAATGCCGAAAAATGCGGGGAACCATGCGGGCTCCCAATTCTTCGTGTCCATGAAAGGTCCAACCGTGCACGGGGTCGAATTTTTGGGTTGGGGGTTTGGCAATATCGTGTAGCAAAGCCGCCCATCGCAGCCACAGGTCCTCGGATCGTAACACCAGATTTTCGACCACTTGGAGGGTATGGTAAAAATTATCTTTATGTCCTTGACCGTTAATCACCTTGACCCCCTGCATTCGAGTAAGTTCCGGAAAAATGAGGGCTAGGATCCCGGCATCAAATAGCAGCCCAAGGCCTTTGGCCGGCCGCTGACTGAGCAGGATTTTGTTGAACTCATCGGTAATCCGCTCCATGGAGACAATGCGAATACGCTCCGCTTCGCGGCCCATGGCTTGAAGCGTTTCGGGGTCCAGGTCAAATCCCAATTGAGCTGCAAAGCGAGCTGCCCGAAGCATGCGCAATGGGTCGTCCGAAAAAGTAAGGGTCGGTTCCAAGGGGGTGACCAATCGTCGGGCCTCCAAATCGCGGATGCCGTTGTAGTTATCAATCCAGCGCCCGTACTGGGGGTACAATTCAAAAGCCAAGGCATTGATGCTAAAATCGCGTCGGGCCAAATCATCCTCCAGCGTTCCCGTACTCACCAGGGGTTTTCGGCTATCGCGGTCGTAGGACTCTTTGCGTGCCCCCACCACTTCAAACTGAAGGCCGCTGTGATGAACCATGGCCGTTCCAAAATTTTTGAAAGCGTGCACCTTGGGATGGCCGGGTAGGTTAGCAGCCCAGGCCTCTGCAAAATCCGGCCCAGAACCCAAGACCAACAGGTCGATGTCCTTGACCGGTCGATGCAAAAGGGCGTCTCGTAACACACCGCCAACCAAATAGCACGGGGTTTGGGTTTGCTCCGCCGTTTCGATGGCGATGTCCAGGGCCTCAAGGCCAAGAATTTCTTCGATTCCTACCAAACGCACGGTGTTAATTTCTGGGGGATGGGTGTCAAGGCTTGGGAGTAATCCTCAAAGTTAAGGTTTGATTTGATAGATACCCGATACACCGGTGACTTGGTGTCGGGTCTTGGGATTCAGAAAGGCCGGGCTAAGGCGGGTGACCCGATGGGTCGGAATTTCTTGGAGCGCCTGGACGTTGAAGCCTCGATCCTGGAGCGTGCGTATGCAAGACCGCCCGCTGTAAACCAGGTAGGTTTGACCGACTTGGAGGGAGTCCGGGTTCAACGTTGGCACGATTCGATGGGTGTAAAAATGCAAGGCGTGAACGGATTCATCGTCGCAATCCCAGCGCCACAAAGCCTGGGCCAGGCCCTTTTGGCTGGCCCAGCGTCCCAACTGCGATGAGCCTTGGTAAGTCATCAAGACCGGCCAAGCCAACCCGTTGAGGAGAATCAACAAGAGCAGCATGCCCCCGCCCGCCCAACCCAGGGTCGCCTTGCCAATGAGGGCGGGTAACTTGGAGCGCAGGAGCCAGGCCAGCAGGCCCAGAACCAGAACCAGCAGGAACGCCGATGGAAAGGTGCCCATGGCAAAATCGCATAGAAGGAGACCGCCCCCCAAAAGCAAGGCCGTTGTTCCGATGAGAGGCCGCGACCAGGCCGTGCTACGGTCTTCGTCCAACCACCACCGCACCAAGAGGAGGCTTTGAAAAGGCCACAAAATGTAGACATAGTGCGGTAGCTGAAAACGACTTAGGCTGAGGCCCAAGGCCAAAAGCGCCCAAGCGGTCAGCGCCTGACGAACGGTTTCGTTGTTCCGATTTCGGTATCGCAAGGCATGCCAGATGGCCGCGGGTAACATCAACGACCAAGGGGCGTAGGACCAAAGGAGGTTGTGAAAAACAAAGGTGGGATCTGCCCGCTGGGCCCATGGATTTTCCCCGCTGATCCGTCCAAAGTTTTGGGTCCACAAATAGTAACGAACCCCTTTGTGCCAGCCCCATTGCTCCCAAAGAGCTCCCAACCAAGGCAGCAGCAGAAGAATCATCCAAAGCAGGCCCCACCAAAAAGCAGGCCTTCGTAGGAGGTTGTAGCGTCCGCTCCACAAAGCATCCCCACCGTGCACGGCCATCAAGGCCATCAAGGCCAAAGGACCTTTGGCGAGCATGCCCAGCGCGGTGAATCCAAAGGCCGCCAGGGCATGCAATGGCCGGTTGTTCTGCTTCCAGACCTGGGCCTGCCAACCGGCCAAGGTCACCAAGGCGACCAACAAGGTATCGGTGCGCACATCCTGCAACATCAACCCGGTCCCCAGGTTAACCCCGTAGAAGAGACGAGCAGGCCACAAGGCCTGGGGCCCCATCAAGGCCCCCGCCCACCGTCCAATGGCCCAAATTCCCACCAACCCCATCAACACCGAAAAAAGCTTGGCTCCAACAGCCGTCGAGCCCAACAAGCGGGTTCCCCAGGCGGCACACCAAAAAACCAAAGGAGGTTTGTCGGGGTAGCCCTTGGATTGGTACAGCGCACCGTGCTCCTGGAGGGCCATCCAAGGCGAACCCATGTTCATCTCCTGACCCATGGACGCGTATTGGGCCGCGTCGACTTCCATGAGATCCACCCGCAGGCCCGCCACGACAGCCACCAGCGCCAAGGTAGCCAGGAGCCATCCTCCCAAGGTCCAAGGGTTTTGGTTTAGCGATCCCAAAGGTTGTATTTTAAAATACAATAAATGGCCCTAAAACCGTCCTTCCAATTGATTTTCTTGCCCTCATCGTAGGTGCGGCCGTAATACGAAATGCCGACCTCGTAGAGTCGTATGCCCGGGACCCTGGAAAGTCGGGCGGTGATTTCGGGTTCAAAACCAAAGCGGTTTTCCTTCAAGGTCAAACCCTGAGCGATGGGGGTTCGAATCATTTTGTAACAAGTCTCCATATCCGTCAAGTTGAGGTTGGTCAGACCGTTGCTCAAAAACGTGAGAAATTTGTTCCCAATCGTATGCCAAAAGAATAAGATACGGTGGGGGTTGCCCCCCATAAAGCGCGATCCGTAGACCGCATCGGCCCTCCCGTTTTGGAGGGGAGCCAGCAGCAAGGCAAATTCCTTGGGATCGTATTCGAGGTCCGCATCCTGGACCACAACGTACGAGAGGGAAGCCATGGCCAAGCCGGTTCGCAGGGCATGTCCCTTGCCTTGGTTGCGGTCCAAATGCCGTATCCTGAGGGGGCGCTGGGGGTGCTGGGCCCGGTATTCGTCCAAGAGGGGGCCGGTCTTGTCGCTTGAGCAGTCATTGACCACAATCACTTCTCTGTTCAGATTATCAGGCAGTTCTGTTTCAAACAAAAGATCCAAAATTCGAACAATGGTTTTCTCTTCGTTGTAGGCGGGCACCAAAATGCTCAGGCCGGTTGGATGGGTGGGTTCGGGAGTCAAGGGTTTCTTTTGACCGCAAATCAAAGCAAGAATACCGGGACCGCTGCACTTGGCCTTTACTTTGCGTCCCTAAACCCCCCTCATGGCCAAGAACCTATTGATTGTGGAATCTCCCGCCAAGGCCAAAACCATCGGTGGTTATTTGGGCGATGATTTTGTCGTGAAATCATCGTACGGGCATATCCGGGATCTAGCCAAAGGCAACCATGCGGTCAAGGTAGATCAGGGCTATGCCCCGGAATACTTGGTCCCGGATGACAAAAAAGCCATCGTCAGCGAGCTCAAAAAGTTGGCCAAAAGTTCAGACCTCGTTTGGCTGGCATCGGACGAAGACCGGGAGGGGGAGGCCATTGCCTGGCATTTGCAGGAGGTCTTGGCCCTGCCCGATTCCAAGGTGCGACGTATTGTTTTCCACGAAATCACCAAACCGGCCATTACCAAAGCGGTGGCCAACCCCCGTCGAATCGATGTGGACCTGGTGATGGCCCAGCAGGCCCGCCGCATCCTGGATCGCCTGGTTGGATTTGAGTTGTCTCCCCTTCTTTGGCGCAAAGTCAAGCCGGGATTATCGGCCGGTCGGGTCCAATCGGTCGCCGTTCGTTTGTTGGTTGAAAGGGAACGCGAAATCCACGCCTTTGTTCCCCATGCGGCATTCCGCGTGAACGGATGGTTTAGGTCCGAAGCCAGCACCTTCAAGACCGAATTGAACAAGCGATTCGAAAAAGAAGAGGAAGTCGCCCTTTGGTTGAACAAGGCCATGCCCCTCGCTTGGTCTGTTAACGCCATCGAAAAGAAACCCCTGTCCAAAAGCCCCGCAGCACCTTTCACCACCTCGACCTTGCAGCAGGAAGCCTCCCGCAAGCTCCGCTTTGGGGTCAAGAAAACAATGCGGGTTGCGCAGACTCTCTACGAAGCAGGTTACATCACCTACATGCGTACGGACAGTGTGAACCTCTCGGAAACCGCTTTGCAGGAGGCTCGTGAATCGATTTTGGAAGCCTACGGTCCGGAATACCATCAGCAAAGGCAATTCAAAACCAAATCAGCCAGCGCACAGGAGGCCCACGAAGCGATTCGCCCCACCGATTTCAAGCGGCCTCATCTTGCGGACCTCGAAAAAGACCAACAGTCGCTTTACGAGTTGATTTGGAAGCGGGCCGTGGCCAGTCAAATGGCCGAGGCCAAAATCGAAAAAACCAAAATCACCTTGGCAACCCCCGATTTGGCCGAGCACTTTGCCACCGAAGGCGAGGTGGTCCTTTTTGACGGATTTCTCAAACTTTACATCGAAGGCAACGACGAAGAGGACACGGATCGCAACGATGAAAACAGCAACTCTTCGGGCCGCTTGCCTTTGTTACGACAGGGGCAATCGACCCCTTCGGAGCGCATGGTGGCGACCCAACGATACAGCAGACCTCCATCTCGTTTCACCGAAGCAAGTTTGGTCAAAAAATTGGAAGAACTGGGCATTGGCCGTCCCTCCACCTACGCTCCGACCATCTCCACCGTTCAGGATCGGGGTTATGTCGAAAGCACCCTTTTGGAAGGTACCGTTCGGGACTACACGGTGTTGGAGATGGAACCGGGCCAAAGCCTGAGCCGACAGGTGATGCAGGAAACAACGGGAGCGGACAAAGGCAAACTCAGACCGACCGATATCGGGATGATTGTGACTGATTTTTTGCTCGCCAAATTCCCCGTTGTTATGGACTATGGTTTTACCGCCGGGGTCGAAGGCAACTTTGACCAAATCGCCGGCGGCCATCTGGTTTGGACCCGGATGTTGGATGATTTTTACGAACCCTTTCACCAGGCCGTTCTAGACGGGACCGAGGGGGAAAGGGTGAACGGTTCCCGGATTTTGGGGCAGGTGGGGGATTTGGAATATTCGGTTCGCATGGCCCGTTACGGTGTGGTCGCTTGCAGGGTCTCGCTTTCCGACCCCGAATCCAAACCTCAGTATGCCAAGCTCAAACCGGGGATGAGCATGGAGCAACTGGACCTGGAACAGGCCCTGGAGCTTTTTAAATTACCGCGTCAGTTGGCGTCCTATTTGGACAAACCGGTGAAGGTGGCCTCCGGTCGCTTTGGGCCCTATGTGCAATGGGGCGATCTCTTTGTTTCGATTTCCAAGGAATACGATCCTCTCTCGTTGACCGACGAAGAAGCAGTGGCCCTGATTCAAGCCAAGGAAGCGGCGCTGGCCGCTCGGTTGATCAAGGATTTTCCGGACAGCGGCATCCAAGTGCTGAACGGTCGCTTTGGTCCCTACATCACGCGCAATGGGGAGAATTACCGCATTCCCAAGGGCGCCGATGCTCATTCGGCGGACGAGGCCCAATGTGTCCAATGGATTGAACAATCCCCTCCTCCCAAACCGCGCCGAGGGGCCGGGGGTCGGAGCAGTGCCCGGACCACAACGGCCACCAAATCCACGGCCAAGCGAAGCCCTGCAGCCAAAAGTCCAGCTAAATCCCGCAAACCCAAGGCGTAGAACTGTCTGCCTGCTCAAGGCCCCGAGGTCTTGACAAAAATTGGGGAAAACTCTCTAGTCGGGGGGAGGGGGAACCCACGCGGATTTCCCGAAATTCGTTGTTGAAAATGGTACCTTCCGCTTTACCCAAAGATCCCGAATTGCAGGCGATGATCGACCTTTTGGATGATACCGATCCGGAGGTCATTGCCGAGATAACACAGGCGCTCATCAGGCGGGGGCCGGCTGTGATTCCGGTCTTGGAATCGGCTTGGGTCGGGCAATTGCCTCTCGTGGCGCGGGAGCGTATCGAGGATTTGATCCACCGAATTCAATGGTCCCAATGCCGTACGGCCTTGATGGATTGGAACCAGAGCGACCAAAAAGATTTGTTATCGGCCTTGATTTGGATTTCCAGAATTCGTTACCCGGATCTGGATGAAGAGGAATTGCGCAACCGTCTCGAGGCCCTTCGCATCGAGATTTGGATGGAAGTCAACGATCGGATGACCGCCCTCGAAAAGGTGCGGGTCATCAATCATGTCTTGTTTCGTTTACACGGTTTTCGGGGCAACACGGCGAATTACAACGACCCCCAAAATTCCTGCATCAACAAGGTCCTCGAAAGCCGCAAAGGCAACCCCATTGTCTTGTGTTGCATCTACCTGTGGTTAGCGACCCGACTGGACATCCCGGTGGTGGGCGTTAATCTTCCACAGCATTTCATTCTGGCCTATTTGGACGAAGAAGCCGAGGCCATGGGGCAGTACAAGGCGCTTTTTTATATCAATGCTTTTAACAAAGGCATGGTTTTTGGGGATAAGGAAATCGAGCGTTTCCTGGAATTGATTCACTTGCCGGCCGATCCGCGCTACTTTAGACCCTGCACCCATCATGACATCGTGGTTCGGGTACTCAACAACCTCATCCATGGGTATTCCGAAGCTGGCAAACAAGACGCGGTCACCGAATTGGTGGAATTGCGAGATCAACTGATCGAATTCAACCCATGGGCCCCCGATGTGAACGAAGGGGAGGGCGACGAAGATCCGTTCTAAAGACAAAAATCCGATCTAAACAAACGGGTGCCGCGATGCTTATCGCATCAGGCGCAGAAACCAACGGGCCATTTTGGTTTTGAGGGGGGTGTAGGGGGGGTAAAAGAGCGACGCAATGTTCGGGCGGTGGGGGTTGATCATCACCGGTTTGGCATGCGAAAAGGTTTGGAAACCGTATTGACCGTGGTAAGAACCCCAACCGGATGCACCCACACCCCCAAAGGGAAGATGCGGGTGTGAAACCTGGACAATTACATCGTTGAAGGTCAAACTCCCCGAGCAGGTTTCTTTGGTCCAGCGGCGTTGCACCTCCGGGTTGTTCGCAAAAACATAGAGACTCAGGGGTCTTGGCCGGCTATTCACAAAAGCCAAGGCCTCTTCCAAATGATTCACCCCGATCAGTGGTAGGATGGGTCCAAAAATCTCTTCTTGCATCAGTCGCATCGCCGGTTGAACCCCCGATAGGATGGTGGGTTCTAATTGCAAACTTCCTTCGTCCCAGTTCCCGCCGCATTCAATTCGGGCCCCTTGCTCAACGGCCTCGTGGATTAGCAGGCGCATTCGGTTCGCGTGTTCCGGATGGATTTGGCAACAGAGCGAGGAAGGGATGGAGCCGTCGCTGCGTTTGGCCTTGGTTGCGGCCGCTTGGAGGGCTTCGACCAAGGGAGGAATCATGCTTCGGTTGACCAGGACATAATCAGGGGCAATGCAGGTCTGCCCACCGTTGAGCCATTTGCCCCAATAAATTTTGGCAGCGGCCGATGCCAAAGGAGCAGATTCGTCCACATAGACCGGGGATTTGCCTCCCAATTCGAGGGTGCAGGGGATGAGCTGTTCGGCAGCCGCCAGCGCAACCTTACGTCCAACCCGGTCGCTGCCGGTGAAGAGCATGTGATCAAAGGGCAGGCTGCAAAGCCATGCACCCACCGAGGCATCCCCCGTGACCACCCGGACCACTTCGGAGCCCATGGCTTGATCCAAGAGGCGGGTGAGGAGTTCCGCCGTGGCGGTCGCAAATTCGGAGGGCTTTATAACAACCGAATTCCCAGCGGCCAGGGCGGCAACCAAAGGCATCAGGGCCAAGTTCAAGGGGTAATTCCAAGGGGCGATAATCAAAACACAGCCCTTGGGTTGCCAGGCCAGTCGCGCTTTGGATAAAAGGTAGGGGAAGTGAGGTTGAACAGCACGATCCTTCATCCACTTGCGCAGGTTCTTTTTGAAATGCCGAATTTCCAGGTACACCGGTAGCAATTCGGTGAGGTTGGTTTCTACGGTGGGTTTGCCAAGATCTTTTTGGAGTGCTTCGCAGATGGCTGCTTCGTTATCCCTCAGGACTTGGCCCAAACGGGCAAGGCGGTTCCAACGTTCACGGTAGGATTCCAGGGCCATCCGTTGACCTGCTGTCTGCAGGGTTTCCCACCATTCGGGCATAACAAGATGGGGTGGATCAACAGCGTGGGAAAGGCGGGTGGACATGAGACTTAGGGATTTTTGGCACTTTGTTCGCTCATCAAATAGGCTTTGATAAAGGGATCCAAATCACCGTCCAGGACGCCCTGGGCGTTGGAGGTTTCGTGCTCGCTCCGCACGTCCTTGACCAATTTGTAGGGATGCAAAACATAGGAACGTATCTGAGAGCCCCATTCAATTTTCTTTTTGCTGCTTTCGATGGCCTGTCGGGCTTCGTTGCGTTTACGGATCTCCAATTCGTAAAGTTGGGAACGCAGCATCTGCATGGCTCTTTCACGGTTGGCGGATTGACTCCGTTCCACTTGGCAAGTGATAACGATACCGGTCGGTTTGTGGGTCAGCATGACTTTGGTTTCGACCTTGTTGACGTTTTGACCCCCGGCCCCTCCGGATCGGGCTGTTTGCATTTCAATTTCCGAAGGGTGGATGTCGATTTGTATGCTATCGTCAATGACCGGGTAGGCATAAACCGAAGCGAAGGAAGTGTGTCGACGCGCGTTGGAATCGTAGGGCGAAATGCGCACCAAACGATGCACACCGTTCTCGCCCTTGAGGTAACCATAAGCAAAGTCACCCGTTATTTCAAGGGTTACGGATTTGATACCGGCCTCTTCGCCATCCTGCCGGTCCAATTCCTGAATACGGTATCCATGGCCTTCGGCCCACATCCGGTACATGCGTTCCAACATCGAAGCCCAATCCTGGCTTTCGGTTCCACCGGCTCCTGAATTGATTTCAATGATGGCGCTCAGCGGGTCCTCCTCGCTTTGTAACATATTTTTGAACTCCAGCGCTTCGACGGCTGTCAAGGCCTGATCATGGGCCTGGTCCAAGTCGTCCATACTCAACTCGCCGGCCTGCTGAAATTCGTAATAAATACCGAGTTCTTCGATTTTTTCGGCCAATTGTTCGTAGGCGTCCACCCATTGTTTGGGTATTTTGATGGACTTGAGCCATTGCTCCGCTTGGTCGGCTTGATCCCAGAAACCGGGAGCCGTCGAGCGGGTTTCTACATCCTTGATTTTGGCAATCTTGGCTTCGACGTCAAAGAAACCTCCTCAACGCCTCAAGGCGTTCCCGAAGGTCTGTTAGGTGTTCGTATCGCATGACCCAAAAGTAAGGCAGGCCGGAAGGTCCTCAGCCCTGCCTGTATCCAAGATTAAAATTCGAGAAGGGTTCCCTGAACCAAGCCCCCATTGTTGAAGGACCAAAAGTCCTCCCAAACCGTGCAGGTGGATTGGGGGCCCGGTCCCACGACACATTCCACGAGGTCAAAGCGGATTTCGCCCCGGAATGGATGGTCTCTTAGGTAGCGATAGGCGGCCATGCGAAGGGCATGGGCCTTGCGGGGTCGGACCTGTCGGCAGGGTGTCCAGGGTCGGGGGCCGGCCATGCTTTTGACTTCAACAAAAACCAGGACCTTTTCCTTCTGGATGACCAAATCGATTTCGTAGGGATGGGATTTCCAGTTTCTGGCCAGAATTTTCCAGCCCAAACGGTTGAGATGCTCGGCCGCCAGGGTTTCCCCTTGGCCTCCCAAGGCCTTATTTTTGTTGTATAAATTGGTATTCGCCATAGCCCCCCCAAGATGAATCTTCGCCTTCCCCGAATCAACCCCACCGAAACATCCGCGTGGAAACAACTAACGCACAGTGCCCAGGCCCTCAAAGGTCAGCGTATCCAGGATTTGTTTGGGGCCGATCCTGTCAGGGCCGAACGGATGAGTGCCGAAGGGGCGGGCTGGTTCTTGGATTATTCCAAGAATCTGCTGGACGATCAAACGCTCCATCAATTGTTGAAGCTATTGGAGGAATGTGGTTGGGAACAAGCCCTTAACGCCACTCGCAACGGAGGCGCTATCAACGAAACCGAAAATAGAGCGGTGTTGCATACCGTTCTTCGGGATCCGGGCCATCCCCTGCGATTAAGCGATGGCAGTCAGCCGGGTATTTTGGTGGAAGAAGTCCTCAACCGCATGGAAAAGTTTGTAGAATCGATCCGCGGGGGTCACCTGCGGGGATGCACGGGTCAGGCCTTCACAGATGTTGTGAATATTGGCATAGGCGGCTCTGATTTGGGTCCCTTGATGGCCTGTGAAGCCTTGGCACCCTACGCGGGGCCTTTGCGGGTTCACTTTGTATCCAATGTTGACGGGGCCCATTGGCAGCGTACGATCTTGGGGTTGAATCCGGAAACCACGCTTTTTTTGGTGGCTTCCAAAACCTTTACCACCCAAGAGACCATGGCCAACGCCCAAAGTGCCCGCAACTGGTTTACGCAGGCCTTGGGGGAACGGGCCAAGGTCAAGGATCATTTTGTGGCCTTGTCTACCAACCGGGAGAAGGTGGTCGAATTTGGGATTGACGGCGAACGCATGTTTCCATTTTGGGACTGGGTTGGAGGACGCTATTCGTTGTGGTCGGCCATTGGAATGTCCTTGGCGCTGTCCATTGGCTTTGTACGTTTTCGGGAATTTTTGGAAGGCGCTCGCCAAATGGATCAGCATTTTTGGGAAACCCCACCGGCTCGTAACCTTCCCGTTCTGTTGGCGTTGGTCGGTTTGTGGAATCGGAATTTTTTGGGGATGGAGACCCTGGCGGTGCTTCCCTACGATCAGTGCCTGTCTCGATTTCCGGCCTATTTGCAACAGGCCGATATGGAGAGCAACGGGAAGTCGGTGGACCGCCATGGAAATCCGTTGACCTATCACAGCGGTCCGGTGCTTTGGGGCGAACCCGGAACCAACGGTCAGCATGCCTTTTATCAGCTCATCCATCAGGGCACGGTTCGGGTCCCTTGCGATTTTATTTTGGCGGCCAATACCCATTACCCCGGAGGACCCCACCATCGGTACCTCAGTGCCAACGCCTTTGCCCAGGCCCAGGCCCTGATGCAGGGTCGGAGCCTCGAAGAAGTGCGAGCCGTTTCTGCGGGCTCCTCCAACCTAGCCGAAGCCTACCAAGTCTTTGAGGGGAACCGTCCCAGCAATTTTCTTCTGTGCCAACGCCTGACACCGGCAGCCTTGGGGGCTTTGGTGGCGCTGTATGAGCACAAAATTTGGGTTCAAGGGGTGGTGTGGAATGTGTTTAGTTACGATCAATGGGGGGTGGAACTGGGCAAAATCCTGGCGGGGAGGGTCCTGCCCCTCCTGGAGGAGGATGACCAAGGGGAAATTCCGGGTATTGATTCGTCCACCAAGGCCTTGGTGGAACGGTGGCGACGTTGGCAGGATGGCCGTGAAAGGCCCAAGGGGGCCTAACGCTCAAACAACAGGCTGCCGATGCGTAGCATGGTACTGCCCTCCTGCAGAGCGATGGAATAGTCGCCGGACATTCCCATGGATAGTACCTCAAACGCTGAATCGTTGGCGTAGAATTGCTGCTTGACGCGCTCCGAAAATTTCTTGAGAAAGGCAAACTCAGATCGGGCATCTTCGCTTTGTTCGCTGAAGGTGGCCATGCCCATCAAGCCACAAGGACGTAGGTTGGGGTAGGTGGAAGGGGGGCATTCCTCCAGGAATTGAAGGAGGGATTCGGGTTCAAAGCCGTGTTTGGTTTCTTCTTGAGCGATGTGCACTTGCCAAAGGATGCAGACTTGGCACTTGGCAGCAGCGGCTCTTTTTTGGATTTCATCCACCAGCCGTGGGCTGTCTACGGAATGAATCAAATGAATGTAGGGGAGGATGGTTTTGACTTTGTTGGTCTGAAGGTGACCGATGAAATGCCATCGGATATCTGCGGGGAGCTCGCGGGCTTTGCTTTGGAGTTCCAGCGCATGGTTTTCTCCAAAATCCCGCTGTCCACGATCGTAAAGTTGCCGAATTTCATCCACCGACCTGGTTTTGGACACGGCGACGAGGGTGCAACCGGGGTGATTGCGCAATTCGTTTTGAAGCCGGTCCCATGGGGTGGAATCCGATGGAGGTTCTTGGGATGGTGGCATGGTTTGCATGGGGACAAAATAAAACATCCGTACCTTCGTCTAGATGTTTTGGCATGATTTTGTGGGGGGTTGTTTGGGCCCTGTTTCGCTGCTTCGGGTCGGAATCCTGGGTATGTTGCTTTTGGTCGCCTGCCAAGGCCCCTCCGAAGCACCTTCCCCCCATGACCTGCCGGGACAGGGGCCTGAGAAGGACAGCCTTCCTATCCCTGCGGATGATCGCCCGCTTTTGCCTCCCGATTCCATGGCCCTGGCCCTGGTCCGTATTCAATTGGCCGAAGCATACCGGGCTCGCTACTATATCACGAGGACCGGCGATAGTCGCTCAAACCTGGGCATGGAGCCCTTGTACAACGCGGCCCTGCAACCATTGGGCCTGACCATGCCTCGCTTCGAAGCCAGTTTCCGCTATTACTTGACGAACGACCCTCAGACCTTGCAGGCCTTGATGGATCGTTGCGATCTAATGTTGCAACAACAGGAATGGAAGAATCCTTGAGGCGTTTGTATCCGGAGAGCGCATGGTCAACCCTTGAATTAGACCGCATACGTGAGGCGGTGGCCGAGCGATGCCAGACCCTTGCGGGACCCGCGGTTCTGGATGATTGGATGGTACCGTTGCAGGAACCAGCCTTGTGGAAGGGTCGACAGGCTTTGTACCGCGAATGTTTGCATGCTTTTCAACACGGTCGTTCTTGGCCGGCTTTGCGATGGGAAGCCACCATGAACCAGGCAACTCTTTGGTCCAAAGATGGTTATGTCTTAACCGAGGAGGATTTATGCGCCATGGGCGAAGGGGTTCAATCGGCGGTGACCTGGGAAAAGGCGGTTTTTGGGACAAGCGATGGGTTTTCGTCTGCTTGGGTCGACGAACGAGGGCCTCTGGCATCCTTGGAGCCGGTGCTCCGTGCGCTCAGTGGTTTGGTCGGGAGAGACGGTCAATTGTTGGCCCAGGCCAGCCCGTTATTGGCCAGACTGATGGTTCAGCAACAACGCAAAACCCAGGAATTGCGCGATACCATGGAGCAATTGTGGAAGCGTTACCGCGAAGCCGGATGGGCCACCGACTCCGGGGTGACTGTGCGTGATGATCGCTACGTTCTGGTCTTGAACAGCGAGGGCCGCAAGCACGTTTCCGGCCTGGTTCACGATGTATCCGCAACGGGGCAGCATTTCTACACCGAACCCGCCGAAGTCTGGGCCCTTAACAACGGATTGAGAGAACAGGAATGGGAAATACTAGCCGAAAAGTACCGGATTCTTCAAAAGTTAAGCCGGGACATTCGCTTGCTTGAACCGGATTGGCGGGGATGGTCCGGGCTGATGGCCCGTGCCGATGCCGTCCAAGCGGTCTGCTCCTGGTCTTTGGGCCTGGGCCCGGTTCGATTTCCCGATTGGATGCCCGTCGGTCGTCGTTGGGTCGATGTTCGGCACCCTCTCTTGGTTTTGGAGTGCAAAAGTCGGGGGACCCACGTTGTGCCTTTTAGCTGGAGCCTGGACCAAGAACAGCGCATCCTGGTGGTGTCAGGCCCCAATGCCGGAGGCAAATCCGTTTTCCTCAAAACCGTGGCTTTGTCCCAACTTTTGTTTCAATTCGGTTGGCCATTGTTGTGTGGGGAGGGCAGTGCATGTTCGTTGGTTCGTACGCTGATATTGGGGATGGGGGATCGTCAGGATTTGCACCAAGATTTGTCAACCTATGCGGCTCATCTCCAATTGATGGCGTATGCGCTGCGGCAGGCCGGACCCGAGGATATGGTCTTGTTGGACGAATTTGGTTCAGGGACCGACCCGGCCCTGGGCGGAGCCTTGGCGGAAGCCATGCTTGAAACCTGGTTTGAGTCAGGCCCCACGGTTTTGTTAAATACCCATTACGGAAACCTCAAACGATTATCGTCCCGCTGTTCGGCGGTGTTGGATGCCCGTATGGGTTTTGATTTGACTACGTTGCGTCCCACGTACCGTCTCTTGGTCGGTGCTCCTGGCTCTTCCTATGCCAACGAATTGGCGGTCCGCGCCGGTTTGCCATCGGAGGTGATGGAGCGGGCCGGACAATTGGCCGATTCGACGGACCTACGTTCCGAGAAGTTGTTGGTGGAATGGATGGACCAAAAACAAAAAGCCGAAGAGCTGGTGGCCTTGAATCTCCAAAAGGAGGACATCCTCGATCGATTGATTTCCAAACAAAAAGAATCCAACGATGCCACCCAACAACAATTAATCGAAGCCTACCGAGATTACCGTAACAAATTACGCCGTCAATTGGAGGAACGCCGTCGCGAAGCCGGTTGGCAGCTTCAGGCCTTTGTAGAAGAGTTGGATCAATTGCGTAGCAAGGCGCTGCCCCGACCCGGGGAAGCTTCCCCACGTACCTCGGCGCTGCAAGCCTTGGATGTTTTGGGCCAAGCCTTGGACGCTTTGAATCAGCCCGATGCCTCCACCGAAAATCCTGAACAAGTTCCCGTGGACAACGGTTCCATCCCCTTTGTTACGGGGCAGCGGGTGGTGCTGAAGGAAGGGGGCGCTGTGGGGGTGGTTCTGCGCAGCGATGCCGAGGCGGTTGAATGGACCGTGGATTCGGTGCGGATGCGGACCCCGCCTCACAAACTGCGCTTGGCCGATCGCCAGGCTGTTGCGCCGCCATCTTTTTCAGCGCGGCCTCGGTTGTCGTCGACTTCAACACCTGCATCCATTCCGAGAGAAAGAGAAGGGACCGAAGGCAAGGCCCTGCTTCCGTCGGATCTGGTTCTTGATTTGAGGGGTCTGCGCATCCACGAATGGGAGCGGCCTTTGCAGCAACGCTTGGACCGGGCCTTGGTTTCTGGCGAGGACCGACTTTTTATACTCCACGGCAAAGGCAGCGGGGTCCTCCGGCAAGCAATCCGGGTCTACCTGGGCCGTCAGCGCCATGTCAAGGCCCTCAAGGATGCCCCCGATGAACAAGGGGGCTCGGGCTGGACCTGGGTGGACCTCGGGTCTTGAAGTCGATGTATTTTTACGGGTATTCAAACCGATGAACAAGGTATTTACGGACGCCCTTTCGGCCCTCCATGATTTGCAGGACGGGACCACCCTCATGCTGGGGGGCTTTGGTCTTTGTGGCATACCCGAGCATTGCATCAGCGCCCTGGTCCAAAAAGGCACCCGTAACCTCACCTGCATTTCGAACAACGCCGGAGTTGATGATTTTGGGTTGGGTTTGCTCTTGCAAAACCACCAAATCCGTAAAATGATTGCCAGCTATGTGGGTGAGAATGCCGAATTCGAAAGGCAGTTGCTGTCCGGCGAACTGGAGGTGGAATTGATACCCCAAGGCACCCTGGCCACCCGATGCCTAGCCGCCGGTTACGGCATGCCGGCCATTTTTACGCCCGCCGGTTACGGGACCGAAGTAGCGGAGGGCAAGGAAACCCGGGTCTTTGGCGACAAGACCTATTTGTTAGAAACTGCTTTTGATGCGGACTATGCCTTAGTCAAAGCCTGGAAAGGGGATCGTTTGGGTAACCTGGTTTTTCGGGCTACTTCTCGCAATTTTAACCCGCTTATGGCCATGGCCGGAAAAATCACGGTCGCCGAAGTGGAAGAATTGGTGGAACCCGGTGCCCTGGATCCGGATCATATTCATGTTCCTGGAATTTATGTTCATCGAATCTTTGTTGGAAC
>JAIXRA010000126.1 GCA_027485465.1 Bacteroidota bacterium
ATTTTGCCGGCCAAAACCAACGAAGTGACCGAGGGGCCCAGTTCCAGGATGCTGGAATTGGTGACAATGGACCCAACGACGGTGAGGGAGATGTAGGGTGCAACCAATTGGTAGACGGTTTGAACCGCCGAAACGCCCCCCATAAACACCGCCACAAAGGCGACGATGCCGACCGAGCCCAAACCGATGGAGGCCATTTGACGCACGGTCTCCTCCCAGTACATGCGTCCATTTTCGGGCTTGGATAGCATTTGGCGCAGCATGAGCAGGTATCGCCCAAAGTGGAAGAAAAATTTCATCTCGCCCAAAATTACATGAAAGTAACCAGCTTCGGCGGGCGGGATGCCCCGTTCCTGGCAAGGATGCCCTTACTTTTGGGTATGTCAACAACAACCCACGAATCAAGCCCAACCCATCCTCAACAACACCGAGTGGCCGTTGTTACCGGGGTCAGCCGCGGCATAGGGCGGGAAATCGCCGGTCAATTGCTGGCTCAGGGCTGGGTGGTTTATGGATGCGCTCGGCGTTCCCCCCAGGATTTGGAATGGTCGGATGATACGGGTCGCCTGCATTATGCATCGGCGGATTTGTCCACCGAGGCGGGTTGCCAAGGATGGATCGACTTTGTGACCCAACACTGCGATCGGGTGGACATGCTGGTTCACAACGCGGGTTCCTTTGTGGCAGATACCCTGATGGATGCTCCAGCTGGTCAATTGGAAGGGCAGATGTCCCTGCATGTTTACAGCGCTTACCGCCTCAGCAGGGCCTTGCATCCGTTGTTGAAAAAGTCCGACCGTCCCTATGTCTTCACGCTTTGTTCGGTGGCTTCTTTGAGAGCCTATCCCGGCGGAGCTTCGTATTGCATCAGCAAATTTGCCTTGCTGGGATTCACCAAAATGTTACGCCAGGAATGGATCCAAGAAGGCATCGCTGTTTCGGCCATTCTGCCCGGTGCCGTTTATACGGATTCCTGGTCCGCAAGCCCTTGGCCCCAAGAGCGCTTGATGCCCCCCGCCGATGTGGCTTCGGCCATCTTGCATGCCTATGCGGCCTCGCCCCGGACGGTTTTTGAAGAAATTCTCCTTCGTCCCTTCCAAGGCGATTTATAACCATTGAAGAACGGAGCGTTCGAGCGTATCTCCTCCATGGACGTCCTTATGCAATCCAAAAAAATTTCCAACACAGGATACCATTCCCCCTTGGTCGGTGAAGCGGGATGCGATGAGGCCGGGCGGGGATGCCTGGCGGGACCGGTGGTGGCAGCAGCGGTGATCTTGGATCCCCTGCAGGACTGGTCTATGTTACGGGATTCCAAAAAACTATCCGAGGTTCAACGTGAAAAATGCGGTCAGCGAATCCGTGAATATGCACTGGCATGGGCAGTGGGGATTTGCAGCCCGGACGAAATCGATCAAATGAACATCCTGCAGGCTAGTATTTTGGCCATGCATCGGGCCTTGGAACAACTCGCCGAGGTCCCTCAGGTGATTCTGGTAGACGGCAACCGATTCAAGGCCTGGGGGGAGGTGCCCCATCGTTGCGAAATCCGTGGTGACGGGCGGTTTTGCAGCATCGCAGCGGCCGGTATCCTGGCCAAAAACCACCGGGATGCCCTCATGATGGAGGCTCACCGAGACTATCCGAGCTATGGTTGGGATCGTAACAAAGGTTACCCTACCTCCGAACACCGCAACGCCGTGCAAACGCTGGGCCCCACGCCTTTGCATCGCTTGACCTTCCGGATTCGCTGACCTTCAGGATTCGCTGACCTTCCGGATTCGCTGACCTTCCGGATTCGCTGACCTTCCGGCGGTACGTTTAGGGCTCCAAAAGTCGGCGAAGGCCGATGGTTTCCCGATGCACATCCCTCACATCCCTTGCCGGTGTTCCAAAATACGTTTTTCCTCCGGGGATGGATTTGGTAACCCCCGATTGCCCCAGCACATTCGCGCCTTCCCCGATATCGATGTCTTTTTGAACGCCCACTTGGCCCCATAGGCAAACGCCGTCTGCAATTCTGGTTTTGCCACCAACGCCAACCTGCGCGGCAATCAAGCAATTTTTGCCAACCACCACCCCATGACCCAAATGGACCTGGTTGTCCAGTTTGGTGCCTTCGCCCAGGATGGTATCGCCAGAAACACCTTTGTCAATGGTACAGGCAGCGCCTATTTCAACCGCGTCGTGAATGATGACCCGTCCGCAGCTTAACAAACGATCGTAGGAACCGTTGGGGCGCTTTTTGTAATAAAATGCATCGGCCCCCAGGATGGACCCGGCATGAATAACAACCCGGTCTCCGATGATGGTGTCGGCGTAAATCACAACATGGGGATGGATAACACAGGAGCGACCAATTCGAACCCGGTCCCCCAAAACAACGCCCTGCATGATGACGGTGTCCTCTCCAATTTCGACATCTTGACCGGCATGGTAATGGTGCCCCATCGGGTTGCCAAACGGACGGTAACGACGAACCAAGCTGTTGTAAACATCAAAAGGCGCGTCGCAGACCAACAGGCATTTCCCGGGGGGGCATTCCATTCGGCTGTTAATCAAAACAACGCTGGCAGGGGAGGCTAAGACCTTGGGGTAATATTTGGGATGATCGCAATAGGTGAGGTCACCAGGTCCCACCTTGTGAATTTCATTGATACCGGTGATGATCAGGGATGAATCACCGATGATTTCGAGGCCGAGTTCAGCGGCCAAAGCCGGCAGGTGCAGAGGATCGCGCAATTGCATGGTGGATTGGTTTACAATCCAAAGATAAGACCGGTCCTAAGCGTACTTTTGAGGGGCACGAAACCCGATTTTCCCACAGATATCTCTCAACGTCTTCTTTCTTAACAAACCCAATGGAATCGAACCCCATCCGCAAAACGCCCCTCCATGCAAGTCACTTGGCCCTTCATGCCAAGATGGTTCCCTTTGCTGGCTTTGACATGCCGGTTAGTTACAGCGGTATCAAGGCCGAACACCTGGCAGTGCGTTCCGCCTGCGGGCTCTTTGATGTATCGCACATGGGGGAATTTAGGGTCAGCGGTCCCGGGGCCCTGGAATTTCTGGAAAAGGTAACTTCCAACCATGTAGCCTCGCTGTTTCCCGGACGGGTTCAGTATTCCTGCATGCCCAACGGTCGAGGTGGTTTGGTGGACGATTTGTTGGTTTACAACCTGGCCCCTGAATCTTATTTGTTGGTGGTCAATGCGGGGAACCTCCGCAAAGATTGGGAATGGCTCAGCAGCCATCTGCCAACCGATGGCAGCGTAGTCCTGGAGGATCATTCGGATGATACCGCCTTGTTGGCCCTGCAAGGACCTCGTGCCTTGGATATCCTGCAGCCCCTTTGCGATGTTGATTTGTCGGGATTGGCGTATTACCATTTCACCCACGCCACGGTGGCTGGCCTGGGTTCGGTGCTGGTATCGGCGACTGGTTATACCGGTGCCGGTGGTTTTGAGTTGTATGTTCCGTCCAATCAGGCGACCCAGCTTTGGGAGGCCTTGATGTTGGCCGGAGCAGCCCACGGCCTGCTGCCCTGCGGTTTGGGTTGCCGTGATACCCTCCGTCTCGAAATGGGATTCTGCCTCTACGGCAACGATATCGATGAAACCACCTCTCCCATCGAAGCAGGGCTGTCTTGGATTACTTCCTTCAAAAAAGATTTCATTGACAAAGATCTTTTGTTGGAACAAAAGAAAAATGGGCCATCGCGACGTTTGGTGGGTTTTGTTATGGAAGACAAAGGCATACCCCGCCATGGTTACCGCCTTTGCGATGCCGATGGTTTGGAAATCGGAAAGGTTACCTCCGGTTCCGAGTCCATTTCAACGGGAAGATACATCGGCATGGGGTATGTGACTTCCGAATACGCAGCGCCCGGCAGCGTGGTTTTTGTTGAGAACAGGGACCGCCTCCTGCGCGCCGTGACGGTTCGCCCGCCTTTTATCCCCTCCCAAGGATCATAAATGCTCTAGAATGGCGAATCAGGGTCTTTTGTTGCAGGTAGCCTTCACCCCCGAAGAGTTGGGGACGACCGTTGTCCAAAACGCGCGGGTTGTCGTTTTGGATGTCTTGCGGGCGACCTCTGCCATTTGTGCGGGCCTTCATGCCGGGATTCGTTGTTTTCGACCCGTCCTCACCACCGAACAAAGCCTGTCCCTGGCCGAGCAAGGGTTTATCCCGGCGGCTGAACGCGAAGGGTTGGTAGCACCCGGCTTTGAGGTTGGAAATTCTCCCTTGGTCTTTCGGGAACCCCGCTTCCAAGGGACCCAAATTGCTTTGACCACAACCAACGGAACGCGGGCCCTTCATGCAGCACGCGATGCCGGTGCCTCCGAAATATTGGTAGGCGCGTTTTTGGGTTTGGAGGTCTTGTTGCAGGAACTCCATCAAAACCCTCGACCCACCGTCCTTTTGGGTTCGGGTTGGCAAGGCAAATTCAGTTGGGAGGATACCCTGTTGGCCGGGGCATTGGCCGAGGGCTTGTTGGCGCGTTCCCTCGGGTACCATGCCCAGGATGACCGGGTTCAGGCCGCTCGTTCCTTGTGGCAAAACCATCGCCACGATCTGCGCACGGCCATTCGATTGTCATCGCATTTTGCGCGCCTGGCCTCTGCCGGGCTGGAGGAGGATATTGATTTCTGTGTGCAGCTCAACGCCTGCCCTATGTTTGGTCGTCTGGTGGGCGAGGACCTGGTACCCGGATGGGGTTAGGGTTGCAATTTGGGGTTGGCCAGGTGCCGATCTTGATCCCGGGCTGTTTTCTTTACGAGGCTGAGCCGGAGTTCCTTTTCGAGATCAATCCCGCATTGATTCGCGAGGCAAAGCAGAACCCATAACACATCCGCCATTTCGGGACCAAGTTTCTCAGGGGATTCACCCGCTTTGAAGGATTGTTCCCCGTAGGTTCGGGCCATGATACGGGCCATCTCACCCACTTCTTCCATGAGGATGGCGTTGTTGGTCAACGGGTCAAAGTACCGAACACCGTAGGTCTGTATCCAGGCATGGACCTGGTTTTGGGCGATTTGAATTCCTTCGGGGTTTTCAAAAAGGGGAAGGTTGGATTTTTCCATGGCGGGGCAGTGGGTTGACCGGGTTAAGGTAGCCTGGGTTAAATTGATCGGGAGCGGTCTCGGCTGTCCATCCAGATGGTCACCGGTCCGTCGTTGAGGAGTGTAATTTGCATATCCGCCCCAAAAACCCCTGATTGAACCCGGTGGGGCCAGGCTTCGCGGCATAAATCCACAAATTGCAGAAACAAAGGTTCGGCGACCGCCGGGGCGGCTGCTTTGCTGTAGCCCGGTCGATTGCCCTTGGCCGTATCCGCCATCAGCGTGAACTGAGAAACGATGAGGCACTCGCCCTGTATGTCTTGAACCGAAAGGTTCATACGGCCTTCCTCGTCCCCAAAGATGCGGAGTCGGAGCATTTTGCCAACCAAGTATTGCAGGTCTTCGTTCGTATCATGGGGTTCCATACCGACCAAAGCCAGGAGTCCGGGACCAATGCGGGCGTGGGTTTGTCCGTTGATGTCGAGTTGTGCATGGGACACCCTTTGTAATAACAAACGCATGGGTTCTAGTTGTATTGATTGTCGTTGGCCAAAATGCTCAGGTACGACAGGAATCGTTCCGAATGGATACGGCCCTCCTTAACGGCTTCTTGTACAGCGCAAGACGGTTCGTGGGAATGGCTGCAATTGGGGAAGCGGCAGGCCGGGGCGATTTCCCGGATTTCCCGAAAATGGTAGGCGATTTCGTAGGGCTGCAGATCCAGGATTCCCCATTCTTTGATCCCGGGGCTGTCGATGACGGCGGTTCCGGGTCCGGTTTCGTAAAGGGTGGCCGCGGTGGTGGTATGGGTTCCTTTGCCGCTGTAGGCGCTGATGGCCCCGGTTGCGGCTTGCAATCCCGGAAACAAGGCGTTAAGGAGGCTGCTTTTGCCGGCGCCTGAATACCCGGTCAACAATTGAGTTCCTTGCTTCATGGCCTCGGCTAATTCGGGAATGCCATCCCCGTTCAGGGCCGAGCAAAACCAGGTTTCGATGCCAGCATCGGCGTAAACCAGTCGCCAATGTTCGGCGAGGTTTCGGTCCTCGACCGTCCAACGATCGGATTTGTTCAAGACCAGATGACAAGGGATTCCAAAGGCCGCGGCGGTCAAGGCGATTCGGTCCGCAAAACCACCCGAAAAACGGGGTTCAAACAAGGAACACACCATCCAAACCCGGTCGAGATTGGCGGCCAAGGCGTGCGTTTGTTTGGAAAGGTTGGTGGCTTTGCGGACCATGTGGTTCCGGCGGTCTTCGACCGATTCCACGGTCCAGTCCCCTGTCCCTTGGTTATAACACAATTCAACGATGTCGCCGCAACAAACCGGGTTGGTGGATTTGAGCTTTTGCAAACGAATTTTGCCCCGCAAAGTTGCCTGAACAACGGGTGCCTCCTCGTTAAGGATTCGGGCCAGAACCCGATGCCCGTGGGATTCGAGTACCAGCCCCTTCACTTAGACCTTGGTGCGGTTGTTGTAGTACAGGGAATAGTCCTTGCGGTGGGGGATGGTCTCTTTGAGCAAGGCCAGAGAAATGACCTCTTCCATGCGATCCACATAATGGAAAGTCATATCCGAAAGGTAGGTTTGTTTAATTTCTTCGACATCCTTCCGATTCCCTTTGCAGAGGATGATTTCCGAGATTCCGGCCCGCTTAGCGGCCAAAATCTTTTCTTTGATACCCCCAACAGGGAGTACTTTACCCCGGAGGGTAATTTCCCCGGTCATGGCCAGTTTCTTGCGGATTTTGCGCTGGGTGTAGGTGGACAGCAAGGAAGTAAGCATGGTAATGCCAGCAGAAGGGCCGTCCTTGGGCGTGGCTCCTTCGGGAACGTGAATATGGATATCCGAATGCTCAAAAAGTTCAGGGTTGATATTCCATTCAGCGGCATGCGATCGAATGTAGGCCATGGCAATGCTGGCCGATTCTTTCATCACATCCCCCAGGTTACCGGTAATGTTGATGCGTCCTTTGCCTTGGCTAAGGCTGCTTTCGATGTAAAGGATATCCCCTCCCGATGCCGTCCAGGCCAATCCCGTAACAACTCCTGTATGGAGGTTGTTTTCGTAGAGTTCGGGTTCAAATTGACGAACCCCCAAAATGCGGGCCGCGCTTTCCTGGTCCACCTGGATTTCGTAAGGTTCTTCCAGGGCCTTGAGTTTGGCGTACCCCCGAACCAGCGAAGCGATTTTCTTGTCCAGCGAGCGGACCCCTGATTCACGGGTATAGGCTTCAATCAGGTGGCGAATCATGGGGATGGGAATGCGCAAATCGTTGCGGTCCAAGCCATGGGCCTCAAGTTGTTTGGGAATCAAGTACTTGCGCGCAATCTCAGTTTTCTCTTCGAGGGTGTACCCGTTGATTTCCACAATCTCCATGCGGTCCAAGAGGGCCGGCTGTATCGTGGCCAAGCTGTTGGCTGTTGCTATAAAGAGGACCTTGCTGAGGTCGTAATCCAATTCCAGGTAGTGGTCAAAGAAAGCGTTGTTTTGTTCCGGATCCAGAACTTCGAGGAGGGCCGACGAAACATCGCCCCGGAAGTCTTGCCCAACCTTGTCGATTTCATCCAAGACCATGACAGGGTTGGAACAGCCTGCTTTTTTGATGCTCTGAATAATTCGACCCGGCATAGCGCCGATATAGGTTCGGCGATGACCGCGTATGGTGGCCTCGTCGTGGACACCGCCTAGACTCATGCGGACGTATTCTCGACCCAGGGCACGGGCGATGCTTTTGCCCAAAGAAGTTTTGCCAACCCCCGGAGGTCCCACCAAAAGGAGAATTGGGGCTTTCATGTTGGACTTGAGTTTGAGAACCGCCAGGTATTCTAGAATGCGATCTTTGATTTTCTCGAGGCCGTAATGATCGGTATCCAGGATTTTTTGGGCTCTTTTGAGGTCAAAGCGGTCTTTGGTTACCGTATCCCAGGGCAATTCCAGCAAAAGTTCGACATAGTTCAGGACTACGCTGTAATCGGCCGCCGCCGGATTCATCCGTAACAATTTATCGACTTCTTTGTCAAAATGTTTGCGGGTAGCATCGTTCCATTTCTTGGACTTGGCGCGCTCCTTGAGGTTCTGGACTTCCAGATCCGGGGTGGCTCCTCCTAACTCTTCCTGGATGGTTTTGAGTTGTTGATGCAAAAAATACTCCCGCTGTTGTTTGTCCAAATCGGTTTTGACTTTGGACTGAATCTGGTTTTTGAGTTCCAGCAATTGAAGCTCTTTGTGCAGGTATTCCAAGACCCGGGTGGAGCGTTCATGCAAATCATGAATTTCCAGCAAGGTTTGTTTTTCACCGACTTCGATGTTGAGGTTGCTGGCAATAAAGTTGACCAGAAAGGCCGGGCTTTCAATGTTACGAAGGGCCAGGGCGGCTTCGCTGGGAATATTCGGGGAGATCTCGATGATTTGGAGGGCCAAATCCTTGATGGTCGAAATCAAGGCGTTGAATTCCTTGTTTTTGGGATCGGGCAGCAAATCGGGATTCGGGGCAAGATGGGCCTTGAGGTAGGGCTCCCGTTGCACCACTTCCTGCAATTCAAAACGCTGCCGGCCCTGAATAATGACCGTGGTATTGCCATCCGGCATGCGCAGCATTTTGAGAATGCGGGCCAGGGTGCCAATGCGGTGCAAGTCCTCGGGTCCCGGGTCTTCCACCGAAATATCCCGTTGGGACATCACCCCGATGGTTTTGGTCTTGTTGTTGGCTTCGCGGATCAGGCGAATGGATTTGTCCCGCCCCACCGTGATGGGAATGACCACCCCCGGAAAGAGGACCGTGTTGCGCAGCGGCAGGATCGGAACCGGCTTTTGGTAGGCTTCGTCCAGGCTGGGGTCCTCCTCTTCTTTGAAGGACATAATGGGGATAAACTCGGAATCGTCTTCGTACAGGGTCATGGCGGTGGGGGAGGGTCTAAGGTTCGTACAAAATAAGCAAGGATTGTGCCAGGTACTAGGAACTGACAGACTGTCCTCGCTTTGGTCACAGTGTCTTTGCCAAATTAGGAGACCAGTCCTTCGAGGCTGACCGAGGAGCTGGGCACGACCACCAGGCCGCTTTCCTCGAACCAATCCAGAAGGATGGCATCCGGGGCATGGATTTCCCCGCTCAGCAAGGCCGTCGATAGACGGTTGAGGACCTCCTTTTGGATGAGTCGGCGCAGGGGACGAGCTCCGTAGCGGGGGTCGTAGCCGTTGCGGGCCAGGTAATCCACCACCGCATCGGTGTAGGTCAATTGGACCTGCCGCTTTTCGAGGCGTTCCTGGAGCTCTTTGAGTTGCAGCGTCGCGATGGAGCGGATGTTATCGTGGCTCAACGGGTGGAATTCCACCACTTCGTCGATACGGTTGATGAATTCGGGTCGAAAGCGAGAACGCAAAAGGTCGTCCAATTCGGGGCGGTTTCCGTCCTCGTCTTCCAGACCGGCTCCCAAATTAGAGGTCATAATCAGGAGGGTGTTTTTGAAATTCACCGTTCGTCCTTTGTTATCGGTCAGTCGGCCTTCGTCCATGATTTGCAGGAGCAGGTTGTAAACATCGGTATGCGCCTTTTCGATTTCATCCAACAAAACCAAGGCATACGGGCGGCGTCGAACCGCTTCGGTCAATTGACCGCCTTCATCGTAACCCACATAGCCCGGAGGAGCTCCAATCAGTCGGGATACGCTGTGTTTTTCCTGGTACTCGCTCATGTCAATGCGGATCATGGCCTGTTCGTCGTTGAACAGAAGCAGGGCCAGGGCCTTGGTCAGTTCGGTTTTGCCGACCCCGGTGGGGCCCATGAACAAAAAGGTTCCGACCGGACGGTTTTCGTCTTGCAGCCCGGTCCGGTTGCGTCGCACGGCTTCGGCCACGGCTTGCACGGCGGCATCCTGACCGATCACCCGACGGTGCAGTTCATCTTCAAGGTGCAGTAGTTTGGTTTTTTCGCTTTCCAGCATGCGCTGAACAGGGATGCCGGTCCAACGGGCGACTACCTCGGCAATATCCTCGTATTCAACGACTTCTCTGAGTAATTTGCCGGCGCTCTCGGCGTTTTTCTGTTGTTCCAGGAGGCTTTGCAGTTCCGTTTCCACGGATTTCATTTTGCCGTAGCGTATTTCGGCCACCTGCCCATAGTCCGCGGCTCTTTCGGCTTGTTCGGCCTGGACTTTGAGTTGTTCCAGGTTTTGTTTGCATTGTTGGATTTGCTCCACCCATTTTTTTTCGGATTGCCAGCGTTCGCTGAGGATTCTGGCTTCTTCCTTCATCTTATTGAGATCCATATCCAAGGTCTGAACCTTGTCTTGGTTGTTCTCCCTCAGCATGGCTTGTTTTTCGATTTCCAGCTGCATGAGTTTGCGGTTCAGTTCGTCCAGGGCCTCGGGCATGGAATCAATCTGGATGCGCAATCTGGATGCCGCTTCGTCAACAAGGTCAATCGCCTTGTCCGGCAAGAAGCGATGGGGGAGGTAACGCTGCGACAACTCGACGGCGGCAACGATGGCTTCGTCCCGAATCTGGATACGGTGATGATTTTCGTAACGCTCTTTAAGACCTCGCAGGATGCTAATGGCGTCGTTGCGGTCCGGTTCTTCAACCAATACCTGCTGAAAACGGCGTTCCAGCGCTTTGTCTTTTTCAAAGTACTTGCGGTATTCATCCAAAGTGGTTGCGCCAATCGCCCTCAGCTCCCCGCGGGCCAGGGCCGGTTTGAGGATGTTGGCGGCATCCATGGCTCCTTCACCTCCGCCGGCCCCTACCAGGGTGTGGATTTCGTCAATAAAGAGGACTACGCGGCCCTCGCTGCTGGTGACTTCGCGAACCACGTTTTTGAGCCGCTCTTCGAACTCGCCCTTGTATTTGGCGCCGGCCACCAAGGCGGCCATGTCCAAGGCGTAGACTTCTTTGTCTTTGAGGCTTTCGGGAACATCAGCCCGAACAATGCGCTGGGCGATGCCTTCCGCAATGGCGGTTTTTCCGACCCCGGGTTCGCCAATCAACAAGGGGTTGTTCTTGGTTCGGCGGGTCAAAATCTGAATGACTCGTCGAATCTCATCGTCCCTGCCAATGACAGGATCCAATTTGCCTTCGGCGGCCAAGGCGTTGAGGTTGCGGGCAAATTTGCCCAGGGCTTGGTTGGGGGTTTCTTGATTAGGTTCCATAATATTCTGTCCTTTGCGGAGTTTAAGAAAGGTATTTTGAAGGGTGCCGGCTTTCATGCCTTGATTGCGGAGCATTTCACCGCAGGCATCGCCGCTTTCGGCTAGGCCCATTAAAAGATGCTCGGTTCCTATAAATCGGTCCCCCATGGATTCTCGGTGGGATTGAGCGCGTACCAAAGCTTGGTTAGCTCCGGCATCCAAAGCGTTCTGCGCTTTTTGGCCTTGGGGTAAATTTTGGAGGTTGCTTCGGTTGAGTTGGCGAATCCGGTCGGTGTCGATGTTCAATTCACGGCCAAGGCTAAGCAGCCAAGGCTGATCCACCTCAAACAAAGCTTCCAAAAGGTGGGGCGTCTGAACATAGCCATGGTTTTGTTGTTCCACTGTTTGCAAGGCCCATTGCAGGCATTGCTGTACGTGATCGGTCATGGCGGGGTTGTTCATAATGAGCGGGTTTCTATGTGGGGTATCGAATCAAGAACTCCGCCAAACCCCACCGCGTTCCTCTATCCGACCGTTGCAAGACAAATTGTCTCAAAAACAGGCAGATACCAAGACATTTTGACACCACAACCGGTATTCAACCGGGGACTGCCTTCCAATAAATTGGGTGAGAGGTGGTTAAACTTGCCCCAAAAGGGTTAGATTTGCGCTCGCTTTGAAAAAAAGCAGGAAGGAAACCAACTAAATGACTGAAAACCAAGCAACTACCCCCAAAACGACCCACGTCGCTCCCCCGACCGATTTCGATTGGTCCGCCGGTTCCGGCAAATTCGGCACCTATTCATCCGAAGAACGCCAGCGGATGGAGTCATTGTACAATGTCAGCCTCACCACCGTTCAGAGCAACGAGGTGGTCAAAGCGGTGGTAGCCGGGATCTCCGAAAGGGATGTCATTCTCAATATTGGTTTCAAATCCGATGGAATGGTTCCCCGTTCCGAATTCCGCGATCTGCCCAATCTGACTTTAGGGGATGAGGTTGAAGTACTGATTATCAACCGAGAGGATAGCAACGGCCATTTGTTGTTATCCCGCAAAGCTGCCCGCATTATGAATGCGTGGGATCGCATTGTCAAATCCCACGAAGAAGATTTGGTGATTCAGGGCAAAGTGAAATCCCGCACCAAAGGTGGACTTGTTGTCGAAATTGACGGCATCGAAACCTTTTTGCCAGGCTCTCAGATTGATGTCAAGCCGGTCCGCGATTACGACCAATATGTTGGCAAAACCATGGAATTCAAGGTGGTCAAGATCAATCCGGTTTTGCGTAATGCCGTTGTTTCCCACAAAATTTTGATTGAAAGCGATATCGAGGCCCAGAAGGTAGAGATTATGAGCCGGATGGAGAAAGGCCAGGTCCTCGAAGGAACCATCAAGAACATGACCGACTTCGGCGTCTTCGTTGATTTGGGTGGTGTCGATGGTTTATTGCACATTACCGACATGAGCTGGGGCCGCATTAGCCACCCCTCCGAGTTGGTCAAATTGGACGACAAAGTCCAGGTCGTGGTCATCGACTTTGACGATGAGCGCAAGCGTATTAGCCTGGGCATGAAGCAATTGACTCCTCATCCTTGGGAGGCTTCTACCGCTGGCTTGGAAGCAGGCTCCATTGTTGAGGGCAGGGTCGTCACCGTGGCCGATTACGGCGCATTCCTGGAAATCGCTCCGGGTGTCGAAGGCCTGGTACACGTTTCAGAAATGAGCTGGTCACAGCACTTGCGTAATCCTCAGGATTTCATCAAACAAGGGGATACGGTCAAGGCTGTTATTCTCTCCATTGACAAAGAGGACCGCAAAATGTCCTTGGGTATGAAGCAATTGACCCAAGACCCTTGGATTACCATCCGCGAAAAGTTCCCTGTTGGAACGCGTCTCAGCGGCCGGGTTCGCAATTTGACCAACTTCGGTCTTTTTGTAGAACTAGGAGAGGGTGTGGACGGCCTCGTGCACGTCAGTGATCTTTCTTGGACCAAGAAAATCAACCACCCTTCGGAGTTCGTTAAGAAGGACCAGATGTTGGACGTCATTGTCCTGGAAATCGATACCGAAGCTCGTCGTCTCAGCCTGGGTCACAAGCAGTTGGAAGAAAATCCATGGGATACCTTCGCGACCATCTTCTTTGAAAATTCGGTTCACCAGGGCACCATTGTCAGCGTGGACGATAAAGGGGGCATGGTTCAATTTGCCTACGGAGTTGAAGCCTTTGTTCCCAAAAAACAAATGCTACAGGCTGACAACAAGTCTCTCAAAGTAGAGGACAAGGCCGACTTCAAGATCATCGAATTCAACAAAGAGAATCGTCGCATCGTCGCATCGCATGCCCGCACTTGGCAAGAAACCAAAGACAAGGAGAAAGCCGGTGAGGAGAAGGAAGTTGCTCGTTATCAAGCCAAAGCCCAACAGGATTCTTCCGATTCCGGTATCATGGGCGAGTTGAGTGCTCTTTCCGATCTGCGCGATCAGATTCTGGAAGGCGAGAAGAAAGCGGCCCGCGAAGCCATGCGCAAGCTGGAAAGCGAGCAGGATGCACCCGAGCAGGGCAACGCCCCCACGGAGTAATCCAAGTAGCATCGATTGCAAAGGCCCGGTTTTCACCGGGCCTTTTTTTATGGATTCACTTGGGGCTTGGAACGACGGCTTCGGAACAACTCACCCCAACGGTCAAAGTTGCGGTTGTAGCTCAGGCCAATTCCCTGCCTGTAGTTCAACGTTTGGTTGAAAAGAATCCGATCATCCACCCGGTTAAAAGCCCTGGCCCGCACCGAGCCGTTCGGGTTAATGAGGTATTCCATTTGAATTTCGCCGGCCATGTTTTGGGCGTTGATCTGCAGGCTGTTGCCCATGGCAAGGTTGCCGTCGATCACCAGGCGGTTGTTAAAAAGACTGGTGTTAAGGGCCACATTCAGGTCCCGGCGATTGCTGTCGGTCAGGCTGTTGGAACCGCTGCCGCTTCCCAAAAGTCCGGTCCCCAAATCCCCTCGGTAATTGATGCCCAGGTTGACTCCTCCCAAGGAATTGGAAAGCAAATTGCTGAGTCGGTTGGTCAGCAATTCCGTAACTGAATTAAAGGCCGTGGCGCCAGTGCTAAGCCCCAAATTAGCCGCGTTGATGTTTTCGGTGGGAATAAACTGTCCGGATACCATCAGTCCCAAAACCTGGTTGTTTAATTCCTGTTCGTTGTTGTTGATCCGGATTAATTGTTGAGCGAGGACATCGTTGGGGTCCGCCATGTTGATTGTAGGCAGTTGAAGTTGGAATTTAACCTCCGGGTTGAGTACGGGCCCGGTTAGGTTCAGTTGGGTTTGGACGGGAAGCATGTTTCGGCGGTCGTTTTGAGCCCTGGAGCTCCCCAGAAGGTTTTGAACCGAAGCCCGTTGGTTGTAAACCGCCTGGATATTCATAACCCCTTCGTAGGGGTCGCCGTTCCAGTCGATGCGGCCACCGTTGTTGATTTTGAAATTCTTGCTGGCAATATTCCCCAGATTAAAGGAGTAATCTCCTTTGGTGAATACATAGTTCCCCGACAGGTTCAAGTTACCTTCTTGGCTAAGGGTTAGGTCCAGAGCCCCGTTTCCGTACCCTTTGATTTGATCCCCGTAGCGTCGGTCCAATAACAGGGTTACTTCGGATTCCGGGGTGAAAACCAATGAGAGCTGGAGGTCCAAGCCCCGCAGGGCCACAACATCCGATGTCGCGCCGGGAGTGGATCGGGCCGTATCCGGGTCAAGCTCGGCAAAGCGTATAAAATCGTAACGGCTTTCTTCGTCCAGGTCGTCCAAGGGGATGATGAGGCGGCTGCCTTTTTGGGCCTGGGCTCGGACTTGGATGCGGGTGAGGTACTCATCCCCCGAAATCACAGCATTCCCACTGACACGGCCCAACCCGTAATAATAATCCCCGCTCATGAGGCGGGGCTCGTTGAGAACCCGGAGATTGCGTACGCTATCCAAAGCAAAGCGGTAGGTCCAATCCCTAAATCGGCGGTGATTCACCGTTCCAGTGACCCAAGCTGTGCCGAGGTCAGCGTCTCGGACGGGGTTGCCTCCAAAAACATAGCCATCGGGAGTCACCAAAACGGTGTCTTGAATCCAATAGGTGCTTTTGAGAGAGGGCAGGTAAAGCCTTCCGCTGTCCATGACCAAGTAGCCGGACATTTCGGGGTGGGTTAAGCCGCCCTTGACTTGAACCATCGCCCTGGCGGTGCCGCGGATGCTGTCCAGATGGGGGAGCAGCACCAGTTCCAACAATTGAAGGGGTGCGCGTTGCAGGCGCAGATCCAGCTGGCATGGGAGATCGTCTTGATCTGTTTGGACCCAACCGGCCACCGAAGCCAGGTCCATACCGCGATCTTGGAGTCGAGCATTGATGAGGAGGCGGTTGATTTCGGGCTGAAATTCGGATTGAAGGCTGAGAATGCCCAGGGGTAGGCTGTCCAAACGCAGGTTACTGACGACGAGGTCTCCGCTTAGGTTGGGGCTTGCCAGGAGCCCATCTCCCGTGACCTGGCCGTTAATGGTGCCGTCGAGCCATCCCGTGCCCTGTCCCGTCAGGGCCAGGACCTGGTCCGCATCCACATTGATCAAATCCAGCTGAATTTGGTCCCCGCGGTCTTTGGACAAAAGACCATCCAGCCGTAATTGAGAAGGGCCGCTTTGGAGATGAATGGTTTCCAAGGCCCAGACTCCCCCGGACTTTTGGATGAATCCTCCAGGCAATGCCTTCCAATTCTGGTGGCGGGATCGGAACCGAAAGCTGTCCACCGCCAAGGACCACAGGCTGTCCTTTTCCATCAAGGTTCCTTTGAAATGGGCAAAGTCACCGGTCTTGGCATTGCGCCCGTTCAGGGCAAGGGTCGAGGTGGAACCGTTGCGAATTTGACGGTATTCAATGCGGTCAAGCAGGGCCCCGTTGTCCAGTTCCAGGCTGTCCAAGGTTCCCTGCACCAGGAGATGATTCCCCAGGTATTCGGATTGAAGAGAAATTTTTTGGGCGGCCCATTGTTCCCATCCCAAGCGACCGATGGACAAGCGCAAGCCTTTGTTGAGAGGGCTGGACCAGTTGAGGTAGCCTTGAATCTCCTCGGCTTGCAAGGGGTCGCTTACCTTCAGGAAAGGGAGGTAGTCCCCAAGATTTCCGATCCGGCCGTAGGCCCAAAAGGGAATATCTTGAACTCGTAACAATGTGTCAGCCAAAAGAAAACGCCCTATTTGATCAAGTACAGAATCAATTTGAGTCCAACGCTCCAGCCCCATCGTTTGCAGGCTATCGTTGTTGATTTGAAGGGTGCTTTGGGTCCGGGATCCTTGCCCCGAAAAAACCACCTTGGCCTGATCCAGGACCAAGGCATGGGATGGGCAGGCGAGCCCACCGTCCTTCAGGGTCCATTCCAGCCAAGGCTCATCGCCTGGGTTGTTGGAGTTTTTCTTCTGGGGGTCTTGAGGCTGGTAGGATAAGTCAAAGGTCCCGCGGGCTCGCAATCCATCACACCAACCAGGCAGGGCCGGGAAGGCCAGGTCCATTTGCCCTTGAGCGTTGCAGGCCGCCCATCCGTTGGAACCTCGTAGGGCCGAAAAGTCAGCCGCTAAGGGATTGGAAGGGTCCGACAAGTTGATTTGGCCCGCCAAGGAGCCCTTGTTCCAAGAGACATCGCCCTCCAAGAGCCGGTACGGTTGCCCATTCCATTGCAGGGTATCCAAGCGCAAAGTGGCGCTGGCCGATTCCTTGGAGTCCCAACGCCAACGGAGGTGGAGGTTGGACAGCTCCAAGGGGGTTTTCAAAGGTTCGGGAACTTGGTAATGGCTGCAAAACAAGCGCCCCGACCATTGCTGAAGCTTGGCATCGGAACGGGCATCCAAATGCAAGGAGTCGGATTGGATACGCCATTTGGATAGCAGGTTGAGGCCATTTGATTGGAGTGATACTTGACCCTTACCATTCCATCCTTGGCGAAGATCCGCGTACCTATTCAAGGCGTCTGGGTCGCTTACAAGGTTTTGGTTTTTGAGGAGCATGGCGAGGGTGGCCATCAAGCGATTCGCGGAAGATTCCCAGCCAGTCGCGGCGGATACGGACCAATCCAACAGGCCCAGGGGAGGGTCTTGGCTTTCCGAGTTTGGCTGGTCCGTGTTCGGTTGGTCCGTGTTCGGTTGGTCCGTGTTCGTGTTGGGTTGATACCATCCTTGGAAGGCCGCGGTGAGTTCTTGATCCAGGCGCAAATTCGCTCCCCAAACCTGGAGACGGTCGCCGTTCCAGCTGGCTTTGGGAAGGGCCAGGGTCCACCCCAATGCCGGGGCAGGGCTTTGCAGCCAGGCCTTGAGAATTTGATTCGAGGTGTTTAGGCGCAGGTCGGTTACCTGGATTTCGGGATTCTTTTGGTTGGCAAAGCGCTGCCAAGTCCATTGACCCAAATCCAATTGCAGGTCCGAATGATTCAGCAATAGACCGCGGCCTTTCACAAGTCCGGTCCCTCCTTGAAGCCGAACCTTGAGATCCGCCATCCCGGTCTGCAGCGGCCATCCCAATTGCGATTGGAGGTTCAGGGTCCAACGGCCTTGCTTGATTCGTAATTGCTTGATTTCAAAATCACGAACCTGGTAAACCCCGTCCAAAGAGCGATCCCCCAGGTGGCCAATCGATTGAACGTTGGCTTGGAGTTGACGAAGGTTTAATTTGCCCAGGTTAAGCTTGAGAGACCCCTTACCGCCCCCGGATGACCGTGGCAGGCCGGACCAAAAGGCATCCCAATTGGTTGCAGTGGCTCGGCCTCTTCCCGATTGACCGATGATGTTCAAAACCACGGTGTCGATTTCCAGTAGGCTGAGGTGATGGGTGCCGCCGGCCAGATCCAGGTGCCGCCATTTCAGCGAAACACGATGTACGCTGGCCAGGGTATCCGACTCCTTCCCCAACAGAACCAGGCCCTCCAATCGCACGGATTTCCAGCCCGCCGAAATACCTTCCACCACCACCCGACTGCCCAGCGTCGAAGTCAAAAACGCGGATAGGAGACGGGGCGCCGTAGCCCATAGTCCCCATCCCAAAACCAAAGCGATCCCCATCCCCATCCCAAGGCCCAAGCCGGGCCGACGACGGCGCGGCGCAGGCCCCGATGAGGGGACGGCCTGAGGGGGCTGGCCCAAGGGGGCAGGGGGGTGGGCGGCGCCTGGATTTTCCAAAGGAATTAAACGCAAATCTATTAAAATAAGGGCATTTTTGCAGAAACAACCCCTTGACCCCCTCCAAAGTGGCCTTGATATTGGCAATCGAAAGCTCCTGCGATGATACCTCGGTGGCCCTCATGCAGGACCGGCGGCTCTTGGCTATGAAAACCGGCGGTCAGGCCGAGCATGCCCGTTACGGCGGGGTCGTGCCAGAGATCGCCTCCAGAGCCCATCAGGAGTGGTTGGCAAGCCTTTGCAAAGGCCTCATGGACGAACACGGCTTGGCCTGGGACGCCTTGGATGCCATCGCCTATACCCGCGGTCCCGGCTTGCTTGGTTCGTTGATGGTGGGGGCTTCGTTGGCCAAGGGGCTGGCCCTGGCTTTGAACAAACCCCTGATCGGCGTGAATCACCTGCATGCCCATTTGGTTTCACCCGCTGTGGAGCGCCCGCAGATGGCCGATTTCCCCATGCTAACCTTGACCGTTTCGGGGGGCCATACCCACTTGGTATGGATGAACTCCTGGCTGGACTGGGAACTTTTGGCTGAGACCCTGGACGATGCCGCCGGAGAGGCCTTTGATAAATGCGCCAAAATGCTGGGCCTGGGTTACCCCGGAGGGCCGGTCTTGGATGCCAAGGCCCAAGGCGGAAATCCCCAAGCCTATTCCTGGCCTAAACCCAAACTAGGGGTAGAGTCATATAGCTTTAGTGGAATCAAAACCAGTGTTTTGTATTTTTTGCAAAAACACAAACCCGACCTACGTGATGTACCGGATTCGGCGCTCCCGGATCTCTGCGCTTCCTTGCAACATGCCTTGGTGGACATGCTCGTGCAACCGATGAAGGTCCAGGCCCAGGCTCGTCGGCCTCGCTCATTGGCGCTGGCCGGAGGGGTGGCTTGCAATTCGCGATTGCGCAGCGAGGGTTTGGCCTTGGGGGAAGTCTTGGGAATTCCTGTATACATCCCGGCCCCTACCTATTGCACCGATAACGCGGCCATGGTGGCTTATGCAGCAACCTTGCTCTTGGAGCAAGGGCTCATCGCTCCCGGTGCTTTGGTAGAAAGACCGCTGGCCCGTTGGCCGCTGCGCCTCTATGCGGAAGACCTGAGGTCTTTAAACCACGGCTCGGTTTCTGGGTCTTAGATGGTATGGAGGGCCTTGGCGACCAAAATCCATCCGACCAAAAAACAGCGGAGCGGGAATGGGAGCGCGAGCTATTGGCTGAATTTGCGGTGCCGGCCACCCGGAATCGGGCGTTTGAAAAACTGGTCCGACGTTACCAAAAGCCCTTGTACGCCCACATTCGTCGCATGGTCTTGAACCACGACGACACCGATGACTTGTTGCAAAACACGCTGATCCGTTGTTACAACGCGCTGGATCGCTTTGAATCTCGTTCGGGGCTCTATACCTGGCTCTATCGAATCGCAACCAATTTGTGCCTGACCCATCTGGAACAGCAGCGCAAACGCCGCTGGCTCTCCCTTAGCAACGATACGGTCCGCATGGAGGCCGAGCTCCGGAGCGCGACCCCCGTAGACCGCCTCCAGGATCCGGATGTCCTGCTCGAAAAGGCCCTGCTACGTTTGCCTCCCAAACAACGTTTGGTTTTTCAAATGCGGTATTACGACGAAGTGCCCTACGAGCAAATGTCCGAAATCCTGGGAACCAGCACCGGGGCCCTCAAAGCATCCTATCACCTGGCTTTCAAAAAAGTGGAGAATTACTTGAAGAACCTTTAAACCCCGGCAACATCTCTTTGTCCAAACCTCCAATGCGCAGCCCGTTCCCAACCCTCGATGGCCCCCAAGGCAAGATCCCGTCTCGCAGCGATTACTCGTTGCCCAATGGGTATTTTGAGGAACTGCCCCAGCGTGTGACGGCCCGCATCGAAGAGGAGCGCGCCAACAACCACGACGTATCCTCCTCCTATGTGAATCGCTGGGCGGTGGCGGCCTCCGTTCTTCTGATCGTTGGCTTGGCCTGGTTTGGGCCCCCCAGGGGAGGGTCTTCCTTGGTCCAAGGCGATCCTTTGCTGGCCCAGCTGACCACCGACGAAATCGTCCAAGGTTTGGACCTGCACGGTGCCCACGCTCTTTGGTTGCAGGAAGCTGCCGCGGATCCTTGGGCCGAGGAACCTGCCTGGATTCACCCTCAGGATGAACCGTCTTTGGACTCCTTCCTCTGGGATCAAGGCTTGGTAACGGTTACCGACGAAGGGCTGATTGAACTATAGATACCCAATTGACCTTAGGAATTCTAGAAATATATTTTTCTTTAAAAGACATATAAACAAATAATTAAAACAATTCACATGAGCCATTTATTTAGCAAAATCGTTCTTCAGCGCCTCTTGGTATGGGGGCTGATGGTCCTGGGTTTTGGGTCCAACATAGCCTATGCGAAGCTTCCCCAGGAGCGGGTCAAGGCGGCCAAAGTCGCTTACCTAACCCGGGAGTTGGGGTTGTCACCTCAGGAAGCAGAAAGGTTTTGGCCGGTCTACAACGAGTTCGAAAACCGTCGCGATGATCTCCGTCATCGCATGAAGGATTTGATGGACGAAAGAGACGGTGGCGGCTACAGCTCCGACGAAAGGGCCAATGCGGCCTTGGACGAATGGATGAATCTGCGCGAGCAGGAATTGCAACTCGAAAAGAATTTTCGTAAATCCATGCAGGGCATTCTGCCATCGCGGCGACTGGTGGTCTTGCATCAAGCCGAGCGGGACTTTCAGCGGGAACTGCTCAAGCGACTCCAAGAAAAACGCGATGGTGGTGCCCCCGTTCGTCGGCCCCAGCCAAACCGTTACCGCTAAGTCCGCCAAACCGTTCCCGCTAAGCCGCCCAAGCGGCCCCTCGCCTAGTTTTGCAACATGGTAGAACCTTCCATGTTGCGGGATATGTTTCGGCTACGGCTGGCCAAGACCTCGCCTTATCCGATGGAATTGGAGGTCAGTCGGGCCTCGGGTTCTCGTATTTACGATCACCTCGACCGACCCTACCTGGATTTTATATCCGGGATTGCCGTCAGCATTGTTGGCCATCGTCACCCCAGGGTCTTGGAGGCCGTTCGAGACCAGTTGGACCGCTACTGGCATACCATGGTTTACGGAGAGCATATTCAGGCACCTCAGGTCCGCTTAGCCTCCTTGTTGGCCGGATTCCTGGGCCCTTCCTTTGAACAAGTGTACTTGGTGAATTCCGGGGCTGAAGCCATCGAAGGGGCCATGAAGCTGGTCAAAAAAGTTACAGGCCGGCGCAGGTTGGTTTCTTTTCGCAAAGCCTACCACGGGGGTACCCACGGGGCCCTCAGCCTCTTGGGCGATGAAACCTACAAAGGCCCCTTTCGACCCTTGTTGCCTGAAACCTATTTGTTGGATTACAACGATTTCGGTGGTTTGGAATTTTTGGACGAGCGTGTTGCGGGGGTTTTTGTCGAATCGGTGCAGGCCGAAGCCGGGGCTGTTCCGGCCGAAGCGGCGTGGTTTCGAGCCTTGGCCCAACGATGCAAGGAACAGGGCATTGCCCTGGTGGTGGACGAAATCCAAACGGGCCTGGGCCGTTGCGGTACTTGGTTTGGTTACCAAGCCTACGGGGTGGAGCCGGATGTGGTGGTCATGGCCAAGGGCTTGGGTGGGGGGCTTCCCATCGGGGCCTTTGCAGCCTCCGCGGCCTGGATGCAGCACCTGGCCACCAATCCCATGCTTGGTCATTTGACGACCTTCGGGGGGAACCCGGTTTGTGCCGCCGGTGCTTCAGCTGTATTGGAGGTCATAAGGGATGAAAATCTGATTACCAAGGCTTTGCAAAGTAGCGAAATCATTCGAGAACGGGTCGCGTTTTGGTCCAAGGAAGCTGGCTCGGCCCTGGAACTGAGTGGAAGGGGCCTTTTCCTGGCCCTCAACATGGGCAGCGGAGCCAAGGTCCAGGCCATGATGCAAAAGTGTTGGTCCTCCGGGTTGTTGGTGGATTGGTTTTTGTTTAACGAGGGTTGCATCCGCCTCGCTCCGCCGCTGAACATCGCCGAAGACGATCTTCATTGGGCCATGGATTTGTTGCACAAAGCCTGGAAGGAAACCTAAGTTCTCGCCGGCTTTGGTTCCGGTACCCAAGGCGTTCCTTGTTTATTTTTGGGAATATTCCCAACCTTATGAAACTCTTATCCTACCGATTCCAAAACACCGACCGTGCAGCCCTTTGGGTCACTGAACATGCCTACGATGTCGCTACGCTGGATGCTCGTTTTGGACCCGATATGGCTGGTTTGTTGGAGGATTGGGATGCGGCCTCCTGGGCCCTTCGAAGCCTTGAACAAGACTTGATAAGCGGTGCGCTTCAGGCCACCCCGTTGACCTTGTCACCGGAGGATTGGCTATCGCCGGTGCCCAAGCCCACTTCTTGCCGGGATGGTTACGCCTTTCGACAACATGTAGCCTCAGCGCGGATGAACCGCGGGGTTCCCATGATTGAGGAATTTGATCACCAACCAATTTTTTATTTCACCAACCACCAGGCGGTGAGCGGGCCGGGTCCGGTGCGATGCATGCCGGACCATTTCAGGCAATTGGATTTTGAGTTGGAAGTAGCCGTGGTGGTGGGCCGCAAAGGCCGCAATATTCGGGCCCAGGAAGCCGATGCCTGCATTGCGGGCTACACCATCATGAACGATTGGAGTGCTCGCACCTTGCAGATGGAGGAAATGCTCCTCAGCCTGGGGCCTGCCAAAGGCAAAGATTTTGCCACGACCCTGGGCCCCTTTTTGGTGACCCCGGATGAGTTGGAACCCTGGCGCTGCCAGCCCAAGCCCGGGCATACCGGGGCTTCATACGCCCTCGAGATGGTGGCACGGCTCAACGGTCAAGAAATTTCTCGGGGGAATATGGGGGACATGGACTGGACCTTTGCCGAAATCCTGGAGCGTTGTGCCTACGGCGCGGACCTGCATCCCGGGGATGTGGTCGGTTCGGGGACGGTGGGAACCGGTTGTTTCTTGGAGCTGAACGGCACAGGCCGGCGCTTGGACCCCGAGGGCTATCAGCCCCGTTGGTTGAAGGCTGGGGACGTGATGGAACTCGAAATCACCGGATTAGGAACCCTGGTCAATACCATTGAGGCCGATGAGACGGACTTTTCCATTCTTGCCCTCAAAAAAAACCAACCATGATAACCCAAGGCCCGCTGAACAGGATTTTTCGGGAATGGGATCCCTGCGGGCAGGCCACGACCACGGTGCAACAAATTTTGCAGAGCGCCGTAGCTCCCCGACCGGTGGCCTTGGTTTCGACCGTCAATGCCCAGGGTGAAGTCAACTTGTCGCCCTTTAGTTTTTTTAATGTTTTCAGCGCGGATCCTCCGGTTTTGATTTTTTCACCAGCTCGGCGAGTTCGCGATGGCAGCACCAAGCATACCCTGGAAAATGTTCTGGAAGTTCCCGAAGCGGTGGTACAGGTGGTACCGTATGCCTTGGTGGAGCAGGTTTCCTTGGCGTCGGCTGAGTACCCATCGGGTGTCAATGAATTTACCAAGGCTGGTTTAACCGCCTTGCCATCCAAGCGTGTCCAACCCCCAAGGGTGGCCGAATCCCCGATTCAATTTGAGTGCAAAGTATTGGAGATTAAACCATTGGGCCAAAATGGCGGAGCCGGGAATTTGGTGATTTGCGAAGTGATCTACGCCCATCTGGCGGAGGATGTTTTGGATGCGAACGGGGTACCGGACCCGCGGGCCCTGGATCCGGTGGCCCGATTGGGCGGAGATTGGTACAGCCGGGCGGCGGGGGCGCTGTTTGAGGTGCCCAAACCCAACCGTCATTGCGGTATGGGAGTCGATGCTTTGCCCGCCTGGTTGCGGCAGCAACCGGGGGTTACGGGGAATTTGTTGGG
>JAIXRA010000089.1 GCA_027485465.1 Bacteroidota bacterium
GATGCCTCCCAAGGTATTGAAGCTCAAACGATTTCGAATCTGTACCTAGCGCTGGAACATAACCTGGAGATCATTCCCATCCTGAACAAAATGGACCTTCCTTCGGCATCCCCCGAAGAAGTTAAGGACCAGATCGTTGAATTAATCGGCTGCAAACGGGAGGATATTCTGCCCGCCAGTGGCAAAACCGGGCAGGGCGTGGACCTCATCCTCGAAGCCATCGTGCATCGAATTCCCGCACCCCAGGGCGATCCAGAGGCTCCTTTGCAGGCCTTGATTTTTGACTCGATGTACAACAACTACCGAGGCGTTGTGGCTTATTTCCGGGTTTTTAACGGAAGGATTCGTACCGGTGAAAAGGTCAAATTCGTCAATTCCGGCAAGGAATACCTGGCCGATGAAATCGGTATTCTGAAGCTCAAACCCCAACCCAGGGAAACCGTTGAAACCGGGGATGTAGGGTATATCATTTCCGGCATCAAACAAGCTCGTGAAGTCCAGGTCGGCGATACCATCACCAGCATGGAAAGACCCTGTGCGGAAGGCATCAAGGGTTTTGAAGAGGTCAAGCCCATGGTTTTTGCAGGGATTTATCCTGTGGATACCGAAGATTACGAGGAACTTAGGGATTCGATGGAAAAGCTTCAGTTGAACGATGCGTCCTTGGTTTTTGAACCCGAATCCTCGGCAGCCTTGGGCTTTGGTTTCCGCTGCGGATTTTTGGGGATGCTGCATATGGAAATCATCCAGGAGCGCCTCGAAAGAGAATTCAACATGACAGTCATCACCACGGTTCCCAACGTTTCGTATTTCTGCCAAACCACCAAAGGCGAAATGCTAACCGTGAACAATCCTTCCGATCTTCCGGATCCCAGCCATATTGATTTTATCGAGGAACCGTTTATCCATGCGCAGGTCATTACCAAGTCGGATTATATAGGTCCGGTCATTGCATTGTGCATGCACAAGCGGGGCGTGATCACCAACCAGACCTACCTGAGTTCCAACCGGGTCGAGATTACGTTCGATATGCCCTTGGGAGAAATCGTTTTTGACTTCTACGACAAACTCAAAACCATTTCCAGAGGGTACGCCTCTTTTGACTACCATCTGATTGGTTATCGTCAATCACGCTTGGTCCGCATGGATATTCGTCTTAACACCGAACCGGTGGATGCCCTATCAGCCCTGATCCATGCTGACAAGGCCTATGAATTGGGAAAAAAAATGTGTGAAAAGCTCAAGGAATTGTTGACCCGTCAACAGTTCGAAGTAGCCATACAGGCCTCTATTGGGGCCAAAATCATTGCCCGCGAGACCCTCAAGGCCCTGCGCAAGGACGTCACGGCCAAATGTTACGGTGGGGACATTTCCCGTAAACGCAAATTGCTTGAAAAGCAAAAGAAAGGCAAGAAACGCATGCGCCAGGTGGGCAATGTAGAGATTCCACAAAGCGCCTTTTTGGCGGTTCTCAAACTGGACTAATGCTATCGAGTCACGGTGCACCTCTCATCCTGGACGGCCAGGCCACCGCGGAACAAATCCGTGAAGAATTGCGGGAGCTGAACCGTGTGCGCCTGTTATCAGGACAACGTCCCCCCCACCTTACGGCGGTTTTGGTCGGGAACGACGGCGGGAGTGAAACGTACGTGGCCCACAAAATCAAAGCCTGTGAATCGGTCGGTTTTGGTTCCAAGATTATTCGACTCGAGGCCACCGTAACACAACAAGAATTAATGGAAGTGGTCCATCGCCTTAACCAAGACAGCGATGTTGACGGATACATCGTGCAGTTGCCTCTGCCCTCCCACTTGGATGCTACGGAAGTGAACTTGGCCATTGCGCCTACCAAAGATGTGGACGGTTTTCACCCGGTGAACCTCGGGCGCATGGCTTTGGGATTGCCTTGTTACAAACCGGCAACTCCATCGGGGATCCTGGAATTGATTCATCGCAACCACATCGATATCAGCGGAATGCACGCCGTGGTCTTGGGAAGGAGTTCCATTGTGGGTTCCCCCCTGGCCCAAATGCTCTCCCGGAATTCCACCCCCGGTAATTGTACGGTCACCCTTTGCCATTCCAAGACAAGGGACTTGAAGGAACATTGCCGCCGAGCAGACCTTTTGGTCGCCGCCTTGGGACAACCAGGCTTTGTGACAGCGGACATGGTACGTCCCGGCGCTGTGGTCGTTGATGTTGGAACTACGCGGGTGGTGGACCCCAACAAGCGCAGCGGCTACGCATTGCGTGGAGATGTTTGCTTTGACGAAGTCGCCCCACTTTGCAGGGCCATCACACCCGTCCCTGGGGGTGTGGGCCCCATGACCATTGCTTCCCTTTTGCAGAATACCTGGCAAGCAGCCAATCCAACCTAATTCATGGACAAGCTTCCGGTCATGGAGCAGTTCCTGAGCCTCCAAGGCGAAGGATACCACAGCGGCCGCCCGGCCTATTTTATTCGTTTGGGCGGATGCACCGTGGGCTGTGTTTGGTGCGATGTCAAAGACTCCTGGGATGCCCAAGCACATCCTTCCCAATCCGTCGAAGAATTGGCCGAAGCCGCTGGATCCTCCGGTGCCCCGTCGGTGGTCATCACCGGCGGAGAACCCTGCACCTATGATTTAGGAGACCTCTGCATGGCCTTAAAAAATCGGGGGTTGGAAATTTGGCTCGAAACCTCCGGGGTCTATCCGCTTCGAGGCGAATTTGACTGGGTTTGCCTATCCCCCAAAAAGTTCAAAGAGCCTTTGGCTGAATCTCTTGCCCGCGCTGATGAATTCAAGGTGGTCGTTTATCATCCGTCGGATTTGGATTGGATGAAGGGTTTTGTTGCGGGACTGACCTCCGGATGTCGCCTATTTGTTCAACCGGAATGGAGCAAAAGAGAAAGCATGGCCCCCCTCTTGGTTCGTTTTGTTCAAGAAAATCCGGAGTGGACCTTGTCCCTCCAAACCCACAAATACCTTGAGATTCCTTAAGGTCCTTGTCCTGGCTTGGGCATTGGTTCATCTTAGGTCCCTTGCCCAAACCACCCCTTCCGGGAATCAAACATCGGAGGCCATCCCGGTGTACACCGATACCCGGAAGATAGACCTCAAATTCAGCAAGGCCTTGGAACCGGTCCACGAAGGCCGTTACGATTTGGCCATTGCCAAAATCCAAACGCTCTGCGATCGTTACCCCGAGCACGCACCTGGTTGGCTGATTTTGGGTGATTTGCACCTTCAAACACGGGAATGGTCCGAGGCCCAAAGGGCCTTTAGGCGCTGTGTGGATTTGCACCCCCGACTTTCGGTCAAAGGCTTTCATGGACTGTTCAATGCATCCATGCATGTGGGGGATTATGCCACCATCATGGAATACTACAACCGGATTCCGTTTTTCCCCAAAGCCACAGCGGAACAACTGCGCGATATGGATTTGTGGCGCAAACAAGCCGGATTTGGATGGCAGGCCCTCAAAAAGCCAAGACCTCAACGCTTGGAACCGGCTCCTGCGACGCTTGACGGGGGCCAACAGGCCTATCTGCCCTGTTTGTGCAAAGGCGGAAGCCATATGATCCTGACCCGACGGGATGAAAAGGGGGAGGATTTTTTTGAAAGTAATCAACAAAACGGTCCATGGTCGGCGGGGCAGCGTTTGGGTGCGCCCGTGAACAGCGACTTGGACGAAGGCGGTTGCTGGTTAAGTCCGGACGGCCATATGCTTTGGTTTACAGGTTGTTATCGGGAAGGCGGGCAGGGATCCTGTGACTTGTATTATGTTCTAAAAGAAAAAGAAGGTTGGGGCGACGTACATTCCGCAGGGCCCTTTGTGAATTCCGCTGCTTGGGATGCCCATCCCACCCTAAGTAGCGACGGTTTGACTTTGTATTTTGCGAGCAACCGAAGGGGCAGCCAAGGGGGCAGTGATTTGTGGATGAGCCATGCGCGATTGGATTCAAGCGGTTGGCCCTTTGATACCGCCGGATTCCCTTTGAATATTTCCTGGTGGAATTGGTCTGGGATGGACCCGGATCGTTTGGTTTGGTCCGAACCTGTGCCCCTGGACAGCAACATCAACACCCCGTACAGCGAGAACAGCCCTTACTTGCATCCCAACGGAATGGATTTGTATTTCTCTTCGTCTGGACATGCCGGCATGGGTCAATTGGATCTGTACCGAAGCCGAAGGGATGCCAACGCTTTATCATCGGCTCGATGGTTGGCTCCCACCAACCTGGGGCCTCCCCTCAATACCTACAGGGATGAAATGGGATTGGTCCTGGAACCGGACGGCCGGATGGCTTGGTTAAGTCGTGAAACCGAGCAAGGGATTCGTCTCCTGCGTGTTGAATTGGATACAGCATCGCAACCCCGATTGAGTCCCCCCGATACGTTTGCGACCCCCCTACCCCAACATCCCACCGAATGGGTCTTGAATCATCTCTACTATGGGGTGGACCAAGATCAACCCTTGGCGGACTCGGAACCCGCTCTCCAAAGCCTATTGCAATGGTTAAATCGCAATCCCGAAATCCGAATCGAAGTCCAAGGCCATACGGATGCCACCGGTTCGCCCCAACACAACCTCGATTTATCCAATCGCAGGGCTCAATACATTCGCAACTGGCTTATCGTCCAGGGCTGTGACCCGCGTCGATTGGTCGCGATTGGGTACGGTGCAACGAGACCTCTTTCGACCGATGAACTGCCTGAATCCAGGGCCAAGGACCGTCGAACCCAAATTAGCATCCTTCCGTAGTCCGTTCTTGCCTGAGATACACCCTAAGACCAGGTATGCACTACGCGCGCCAAGGCGCTCAACCGGTCCAATAGTCCTTCTAACTTATTCAAAGGCAACATGTTGGCCCCGTCCGATTTGGCCTGGGATGGTTGGGGATGGGTCTCCAAAAAAATACCTCGGGACCCTGCAGCCACGGCCGCGCGTCCCATGGTTTCAATAAACTCAGGGGTGCCGGATGTTACACCGCTTTCTTGGTTGGGCCTTTGAAGGGAATGGGTGATGTCCACCACCACCGGATAACCCAATCCTTGCATGATGGGTACCGAACGAAAATCCACCACCAAGTCGTGGTACCCAAATTGCGATCCCCGCTCGGTTAACCAAATCCGCTGGTTTCCTTCTTGGGAAACCTTGTCGGCAGCGAATTTCATGGACGAAGGCGACATGAACTGACCTTTTTTGATGTTGACCCAACGTCCGGTTCGAGCAGCTGCCTGTAACAAATCACTTTGACGAGCCAAAAAGGCCGGTATCTGCAAAACATCCACCGATGCTGCGGCTTTTTGGGCCTCAGCTTCGTTGTGAATATCGGTTAAAACCGGGATCGCGTAGGTGGAACGGACATCCGCCAAGATGGACAAAGCTTGATCATCGCCAATACCCGTAAACGAAGCGGCCGAGGATCGGTTGGCCTTGCGGTAGGAGGCTTTGAAGACATACGGAATGCCCCGCTCCTTGCATAGGTGGAGGACTGTTTCGGCCACTTCCATGCAAAGGTCTTTGGATTCGACTACACAGGGACCGGCAATCAAAAACAAAGGTTGAGAAGGCATGGCCTCCAGCAAGTTATCCAGGTTCATGGTTTGGAATTAAAAGCCCCACGCATTCCCCAAAACGCGTTCCACCGTAACATCAAAACACCCCAAACGGCTTCCTTGATAATTCCTTTGGAAATCTTGCTTTGACCCAGGGTACGGTCCGTAAAAATGATGGGGACTTCGGTGATGTGAAAGCCTGCTTTCCAGGCCTTGAATTTCATTTCAATCTGAAAGGCGTAGCCAATAAATCGAATTTTGTTAAGGTTGATGGTTTCCAAAACACGGCGGTGGTAACATTTGAAACCAGCCGTCGCATCATGCACCGGTAGCCCTGTGATGAATTGTACATACCGAGAAGCAAAGTAGGACATCATGACCCGACTCATCGGCCAGTTGACCACATTCACCCCGGTCACATAGCGAGAACCGATGGCCAAATCGCTGGGATTATCGCGGCAAGCGGCCAGGAGTCGAAGGAGGTCATCGGGGTTGTGGGAAAAGTCGGCGTCGATTTCAAAAAAATACTGATAAGATCGGGAGAGTCCCCAGCGGAAACCAGCAATGTAGGCCGTACCCAGCCCCATTTTGGCGGTACGAGGCAGTAAATGAACCCTACCAGGATGCTGTTCCATGATCAGCCGTACCAGGTCCTGGGTGCCATCCGGGGAACCATCGTCCACGACCAGAATTTCCAACGGGTACGGAAGGGCCAAAACCTTGGTTAAAAAGGCCGTGATATTCTCCTTTTCGTTGTAAGTGGGAACAATTACCAGCGCATCCGATGCCATGGCCCGCAAAATACGGCCATCGCCTTAATTTTGGAGCATGCGCAATCCCCACCTCGAAGCCGACGCCCTCCCGGAGGGTCATCCTGATCAGGACCAGGAGCTGGTTTTGAGGCCCCGAACCTTTGAGGATTTTACAGGTCAAACCAAAGTCATGGAGAACCTTCGCGTCTTTGTGGCCGCTGCTTTGGGACGAGGCGAGGCCTTGGATCATGTTTTGTTGCACGGTCCTCCGGGTCTTGGCAAAACCACCCTCGCCCATTTGATCGCCAACGAAATGAAGGCCCAAATCAAAATGACCAGCGGACCGGTCCTCGAAAAACCCGGGGATTTGGCCGGATTGCTGACCGGATTGCAAGAGGGGGATGTCCTCTTTATTGATGAAATTCATCGACTGAGTTCCGTGGTGGAGGAATACCTCTATTCGGCTATGGAGGATTTTCGGATTGACATAATGATCGACAGCGGTCCCAATGCTCGTTCCGTCCAAATTGCCTTGCAGCCCTTTACGTTGATTGGGGCCACCACCCGTTCCGGTTTGTTGACCGCACCACTGCGCGCCCGCTTTGGAATCAACGCCCGATTGGAATACTACGATTCGGCCTTGCTCAGCCGTATCATCACCCGTTCCTCGGGCATTCTGGGGGTTCCCATCGAAGAAGGGGGCTCGCAGGAATTGGCACGGCGAAGCCGCGGGACCCCGCGTATCGCCAATGCGTTGTTACGAAGAACCCGGGACTTTGCCCAGGTCAAGGGCAGAGGCATAATCGATCAAGAAATTGCCAATTTGGCCTTGGACGCTTTGCAAGTCGATCACCGGGGATTGGACGAAATGGACAACCGAATTCTTTCCACCCTGTACCATAAATTTTCGGGAGGACCGGTGGGACTCAATACGATAGCGACCGCTGTTGGCGAAGAAGCAGGCACCATCGAAGAAGTCTACGAGCCGTTTTTGATCCAAGAGGGTTACCTCAAACGGACCCCGCGTGGACGTGAACTGACCGAAAGAGCCTACCGGCATTTGGGGGTGGTACCTCCGGCTTCGACCACCACCGGGGATTTATTTGGGTGAGGCCCAGAGTTCGTTGTAAAAATCGTCGATGCTGTACCAGCCTCGTCGGTTCTGCAACCATTCGGCCGCCGAAACCGCCCCCCATCCAAAAGCCCTTCGGTCCACCGCACGATGCGTCCATTCCAGACTTTCGTAGGCCCCTTGCATGCGAAGGGTATGGGTCCCCACTTCGTTCTCGGTCCGATGACTAAAAATCCTTAACTCCGTCTGTGATTGATTCATAGGGGCTTGATGGCCGGTTAGGCTTCGAATATCTTCTCCTTCCTCCCCTTGGATCCAACCGGACCAATCCGGGCGAACTTTCAATAAATCCATGGCGGTGTGAACAGCCGTACCGCTCGGACGGTCTTTCTTTTGGAGATGGTGGGCCTCGTGAAGCTCGATGCGGTAGCCGGGTA
>JAIXRA010000151.1 GCA_027485465.1 Bacteroidota bacterium
AAAGAAATGGCCGAGGTGCTGATTCCAGATCCCATAACAGCTGTAACGGGAAGAACGAGCGTATCACCAACCGCGCAAGTGGAGGAATTGATACTGCCAATGGTGGCGGTAATGTTTTGGGCACGCAGACCGGACGCTAGGCCCAGCATGGCGATTGCAAAAGCCAAAAAAAGCGCTTTGAGGTTGAAATTGGACATTTTCATGGTTGCAGGTAGGTTATTTATCATGCTACGCGGGACTATTTTGTCTTAAATCTACGAATGGAATTATGTTCAGTGCTCCTTTTCTCAAGGAGTTGTGCATAACTCTTGTACATTTAATAAATTCTTTAAAATGAACATCCACCGGGGTATGGCCCCGTCAAGGCCCAACCGGATAAATCGTGGGCTATTGGAGTTGGTGCTCGGTAACCTAGAACCAGCGCATTCGCCGGAAAAGCAGGAAAACAACCGAGATCATGGCCCCGCTGAGGCCCAGCAGCCCCCAAAACGCTGTTTCGGTCTGTGCATAGGGTAATGGAATGTTCATCCCGTACAAGCTCGCAAAGAGGGTCGGAATGGCCAGGCATATGGTCACAAAGGTGAGGGTCTTCATGACATTGTTCATGTTGTTGTTGATGACGGAGCTAAAGGCCTCCATCATTTGACCCATGATTCGTATGGAAACGGTGGTCATTTGAAGGGCCTGTTGGTTTTCTATTTGGACGTCCTCGAGTAAATCAACATCCTCTTCGTAGGAAAAATGCCTTAAACGACGCAAACGCTCCATCATGGTGCCGTTGGTCTGCAGCGCTGTCGTGTAATAAATCAGCGTCTTTTCGTATTGAAGAAGACCGACAATTTCTTTGTTCTTGAGCGAATTCTCAAGCTCATCCTCTAGTTTTTCGACCACTTTGTTGATGTTCCGAAGGTGGGTTAGGAATTTTGTAGCCGTCTTGAGTAGAATTTGAAGCAAAAACGTATCTTTTTTGTTCGTGGTAAAGCCTCGAACACGATCACGGATGAATTCTTGCAAAATGGCGTTTTCATCCTTGCAAAGGGTGATGGTGAACTGTTCCGTCTGCATTATTAACAGAGGAAGGGTAATAAAGGGAATATCATATTCCATCCCCCTGAAATGGGGAATTCTTAGGACCACAAGCAGGTAGTCGCTTTCTTTTTCAACCCTGGACAATTCGTCTTGGTCCAAGGAGTCGGTTAAGTACTCCACGGCCAAAGGGCAATGCTCTTCGAGCCAGGCTTTGTCGTGGTCGTTGGGTTCAACAATATTGATCCAGCAGCCGTTTTCTACCTGCTCTATGGCCCGTAGGCCCTGGTCGTTGGTTTGAAAAAGCTGAATCATAGGGTAATACAATGACAAAAATACGGTTTTAGGCCGACTTTTGGTCTTGCGAAGGCCATCAGCGACCGTAAAAGGGTGGTATGTTGGCGGGTAGGGGCTCCGGATTGACCCTAGGTTTCCCTGCATTCGATCCCCAAAGCCTCCAAACCCTTCAGAATGGGCTGGTACCAATGCGCTTTCAACGGTCTTTGGAGGCCGCTTTCTTGAACCTGCCCTTTGAGATAGCATTCCACTGCCAGGGCCAAGGGCCATCCCACGGTTTGGGCCATTGCTGAATTTTCACCCCCTTCTCCTTCAAGAACCAACTCGCTACGATGCTCTACAATTCGACCATCCGGGCCTTTGGAGCGGATTCGGTGACACATAACGACCATGTCTCGGTCTTGGGCCCCCAAGGACATGCGCTCTACCATTCTTTGCTCCAGATTGACGGCAGGGTTTGAGGGGTAAGCGCCGATCCCTTGTGGATCCCAGACGCCCAAAAACGTCCATAAATCAAGAACTTTTTGGGTTTCTTGGGCTGAATAGTGGAGTTCTTTGGTCAAAATCTCGGTCACATCGGTGGGTGTGGGCCATTTCAAGGAGTTTTTAGGCAGGTTGGTGTCGACATTAAGTCCCAAATAAGCCAAAGGGAACCATGCAAGGCAGAAATCACGGTGCCTCAGGGTCCCACGGATGACCGTTTCGGCGTGGTCTAAGCCGTACAATGCTCGGTAGGGTAGGGAGTTCCTGTTAAAGTAACCCACAAGATCCTTGTGACCGGTTAGGCCCAAGGGCCGAACAGCGCGAAACAAACGGGGATAGGGAATCACTTCGATTTGGTTGTTTTGCCAATAAACAGCTGGCCCACTTTGACCGGCAAGCACCACATTGCGAGGATTCCAGGAAAATTTATAGTGCCAAGGGTTGTCGTCCGAAACAGGGGCGACCAGTCCACCGGTATAGCCTTCGTACCCCAAAACCCGATGCCCTTCAAGGCGCAAACGATCCATGATTTGGAGGGCTGTCATGTGGTCTAGACCCGGGTCGCAACCGCATTCATTGAGAAACAATAGGTTTTTGGCCTTGATTTCAGGTGCCAGATCCTCCATTTCGGCACTTTGATAGGAAGCCGTAAAGAGTGATACATTGTTTTTGAGACAGCTCATTGCTACTTGCATATGCAACGAAACTGGCAAAAGGGAAATGACCACCCTGGATTCCTTAACCAAGGTGTCCAAGATTTCCGGTTGCGATACAGGGTCAAGAGCTACCGCCCGGCAATTGGGAAGGCCCTCAATTTTGGCTTGGGCATGGTTGGGGTCTTGATCGGCAACCGTTAGGGAACACTCCAAAGAGGTGGAATGATGGGCCAAGTAGCGAATCAGGTACCCGGAGGAGCGTCCTGCGCCTAAAACGAGAATTTGGCGATGCGGCATCGGTTTGAATGAAGGTGGCTGAGGGTTAATGGAGTTTCAGCGACTGGGCTGGTAATTAGGGATTTCTTTGAAAACAAGGGAACCATTCTCCCAAACAAGGCCATCAAAACTCCCGTCCGGAATAAAATCGAAGGCAGCGCTGGAGGGATCTAGACCTCTGTTGATAAGATGGTCAAAGTAAATCAAGCCCTGGTCGTTGTCCCAATTCATTTGGACACGGACATCCAGCGGATAAACGAGCTGGAGTCGGGTCTGTGTTTTTGGGCCCATGCGGATCAAGGGAGCACCAACAAGGACCTGGTTTTGTGTTGTATCGGGACAGATCCAATCCACAACTTTTCGTTGACTGAACGGTTCCCGTGCATCGTAGCCGATGACAGCATAGCATGGTAATCCATCGTGGGAAGCGATTATAGGCAAAATCTCAAAATAAACCGCCCCGGGCCATTGTTGTCCGTCATAAACGGTGTCCACCTCAAAGCGGTTGGCTTGTTGATCCAAAAGGGGGTAGAGTCGACCCTCGCTATCAAAAAGGCAGCCGTAATGGCGCCGTGCGTTCTGCTCCAAAAGCACAGACCAGGTCAGAATTTTCCATCGACCATCCGGGCTATTCAATACCGAAACCGGGTACAATTCTGACCAGGGAAATTCGCGGGAATGGTCGGAACGGATCAATCGCCCTAAATTTTGAACAAAGCGATGGTTGGCTACCCGGCGCTGGGTCACCGAGGAGTCGGTGCTCCAAATACGAATTTTATTCTGCAAATCTTCCAGGATGGAATCCGTAACCGTGGGTTTGGAAATTGCTTGGAATCCGATGGTCGCGATCTTGGCGTTGGCTTCGGATGAAATAGATATCCATGCCAAGAAACAGAACAGCCGGCCAAAAAAGCCAATGGTCAGATCTTTTTTCATGAATTAGGGGCCGGATTTAATCCAACGGAAACGATAGAATTCCGAACCACCGGTTCTTTGGTTGCCGATCTCTTCGATTGAAACGGTGTAGATTCCAGGACCAACCGATGGCAGATCCCATGCGAAGTCTTCTCCGATTGTAGATGGTGTTATATCACTGCTCCAAAGGATTTGTCCCGCTGGGTTTAACAGGATTAATCGCGCTGATTTAGAGCTAATAGGAGAACGGTAATGCAGGCGATTTCCAGCAGAAGGGTTTGGATAAATCCATCGTGATTTACGGTTGGAATCAAAATCTGTAGAGGGTGTTGAGGTCGCATAGACCCGGTAGATCGCAACATTGGTCACATAGAGGTTTCCTCCAAAATCATTAAGGGAGGTAAACCGCAAACGATACGATCCCGGAACGTTTTGTTGTAACAACGAATCATTAATTACAATCCGACGAAAAGCGCTGCTGTCTACGGGGTTTATGCCGGAATGGGTCCGAAGGCTATCCCCGCCATTTCGATAAATAATTCGGAAATTCTCCCCGCAATTATCCGATAATTCAACCCACAGGGAATCCCGAAAAGTGGCACTTCGATTCGCGTAGGCCACGTCAAAATACAACCGGTAACCCTGACCGCTTGGTGCGGCTGCCTTGAAGAAAGGGGGGGATAGGAGATGGTCTTTTTGACGGAGTCGCGAGGAATAATCTCTCATTTTGATACCGGCTGCCCATCCGGATCCGATGCCCAACGTCCCTAATCCCGATGGATGCGGAGGCGATGGGGTTGATGGCAAACGGAACAGGGCCCATGTCGCAGGAAGTCCATTGGCACTGTAATCATCGTTATCCGGATTTTCGATCATCCAGTCGGTGGCTCGGTGATTTTCTGTAACAAAAGGCAATCGAAGGCTATCGTTAAAATGTTCGGTGATAAGATCTTGGGCTGATTGGATGTTGTCAAAGGCAACCGCGAAATAGTTGTTGAGGGTATCGCTTTCCGTACCAGCCAAGGATAAAAGAGGGCTGCTGCTAATCCTAAACATCCATCGTTCGGTGTTTCGCAACGGGTTTCGGGCAAGGGACTGCACCGTAAGTGTCGTCGATTGACCTGGTTGTAAGTTCAGATTACTAAACGATACGGTATGATGCCAGGTTCGATGGTCATAAAGACCCATGTAAAAGCCCTGTACGGTGGTATCTCCACGGTTGACAACCCTTAACCTTAACGGAATCGATCCTGGAGCATTGGAGGAGCAACGCAGGCCTAATTGATTAAAACTAGGTGAATCCAATCCCAAAATAGCTAAATCGGGTCCCCTGTTAGCGGGAGATTGAACGGGGAAACGGGAGGCCAAAAAGTTAAACGCGGCGTCCGTTTGGATGAGGCCCCTGCCAAAAAGTTGATCCTCGCCAGCGGGTCCCAGGTCCTGGGCAGTTTGGTACAGAGCGTTGAGGATTTGACGGCCACTGACTTGAGGAAAGGCTTCCTTGAGCAATAGGACGGCTCCGCTCACATGGGGCGAAGCCATGCTAGTCCCTGATTTTTGACCGTACCCGGTGGGTCCGTCCGCTGAACGAATGTTGACTCCAGGGGCGGATACTTCGGGCTTAATAATTCCCAAGGAATCGTTGCCGCAGCGGCTAGGTCCGTTACTCGAAAAACCGGCCAAAGCATTGGAAGCCTCAAGGGCCCCAATACAAAACACGTTCAAGGTATCGTAGACGACTTGAGCAGGTACCCCGATCGTGAAAGGTCCAGGTCCGTTATTGCCTGCCGAAAAAACATTGGCGATGCCGGCGGCTTCGACAGACAACAAAGCCTGGGCAACTACAGGGGCTTGGCAGACACTGTCAAACCCGGCATTGGCTCGTCCCCAAGAGTTATTAATAACGTCCGGTACATCGGTGGTTGTCGAGGTATCACCGTCCGGATTCAAGGCCCATTGAAAAGCCTGCATCAGCTGGGTCCAAGAGCGTACATACGCTAAGTTGGTCACAATCGGGTCTGTAGCCAAAAAATAAGCCCCCATGGCCATCCCGATGGTATCCCTCGTAGCGGTATCCAGCCCCAAGATGGTTCCGACGACGTGGGTCCCGTGGTTCCCACTTTTGTCAGCAGGAATGGGTTCGTCATAAGCCAGCCAGGCCTGATCCAGTCCCAAACGGTGGCCCAAGAATTTCCCTCGAAGGGCAGGGTGTTGGGGCCAAACCCCGGTATCCATCAGCAGGGCACGGCGACCTTTGCCCGTATAACCTCTTGCCCACATTTGCGGAGCCTGAACCGCGATGAGGCCGGGTTCCTTGCCGTTGATAACCCCGGCGTTTTCGGGCTCGTTATAGTCATCACAGGTTGGACTTTCCAGGCTTTCGGTATAACCCATGGGCATGGAAGAAGCCGGCATGAGTTGGCCAACCCAGGATTCCTTTTGGAGCGCATTGAATTGGTTGGAATCCAAAATCAAAGTCACGGCATTGCTAATCCAAAAGGTATCCAGGACTTGGACATTCTCGAAGTGGTTATTAGCAAGCCAATTTGTTAGGACCCTTAGCGATTCCTTGGACAAATTGAGCCCATTGCGTTGCACCATTTTGACCCTTTCGCTCAAGGGGGTCCCTTCTTGTTCAAATTGTAGCATGGCCGAGCGGGCATCCCATTGGCGTTCGAAGACCAAGAGGTAAGGTTGCCCTTCGGAAACTTGAGCATGTTCAGTGCCCATCGCTGCATGGTGTCCGAATGTCAAAGCCAAAAGGAGAGTCCTGATATGGACCATCCAGCGGTTATTTGCTGGAGTTTTTGGGAAACAAATTCGATTCATAAGACGAATATTCAAAAATAATTACACACTACACTCGACAACGGAAGAAGAATCCTCAGGTTGGAATATCTTTGCCGCCTGCAAGCCCAGGTGGCGGAATTGGTAGACGCGCTGGTCTCAAACACCAGTGAGCTAACACTCGTACCGGTTCGACTCCGGTCCTGGGCACTGTGAGGTGCACTCCAAGGGGTCTTTCGATTCGAAAGACCCTTTAGGAGGTACCCCAGCGTATGGAAGGGACACTGCTTCGTCTCAGTCTCAACCTTGGGTGGATTTTGTACCACTCGATCTAACGAAAGACATGCTGCAACAAGTCGTTGCCAAAGGCAAAGACCATCAGCAAGATTAAAAGCACCATACCCACGTATTGGGCGGCCATCAAAAAGCGTTCGCTCAGGGGTTTGCCGGTGATCATTTCAACGAGCAAAAAGACCACATGGCCCCCATCCAATGCGGGGATCGGGAGTAGGTTCATGAAGGCAAGAATCATGGATAACAGGGCAGTGGTCATCCAAAAGCGCTGCCAGTCCCAACGGCCACCGTACATTTTTTTGGCAATCGCTATGGGGCCTCCCAGGGATTTTTCGACCGGTACTTCACCCCGAAATATCATTCCAAAACCGGCGATGTTGTCACGAATCGTTTTGACACCCAGGGCATAACCAGCCGGCAGAGCCTTGGCCCAGGTGTATCGCAGGGATTCGGTAGGAAGGGTTTCTGGGGCTGATACAAAGCCGATGGTGCCTTGGTCACTGACGGCAACTGGAAGAATGCGTTCGGTGCGATCGGTGTCTCCGCTTCCTTGGCGCACCAAGGTCAAGGTGCAGGTTTGGCCTGCGTGAACTTTGAGTGCTTTTTGGAGTTCATCAAAGAAGACAACGCTGCGGCCGTTCACTGCAACGATGGAGTCTCCTGCTTGAAGGCCGGCTTTTTCGGCGGGCATACCAGCCACCACTTCACCAACCGCAAAGCGGACCCGTGGCATCAGGTACAAGGGCTTGGCCTGATCCAGCCAATTGTTGGCAAAACCATCGGGCATTCGCAGATTGATCGTGGCACCATCCCGGATCAGGGTCATTTCAGGCGGACCATTGGTCAGCCACCGAGGATCGTAGACGTCTTCCACATAGCGTATGGGGGTTCCATTCAGGGCCACCAGGCGATCGCCAGGCCTAAATCCCAGGCTTTCGGCCCATTCGGTTGGCGCCAAGCCGTTTTTTAGACCCTGGACAGGGGTTTTTTGTTCTCCCCAAACCCACAGAATCATTGCAAAAAGCAAAATCCCTAAGATGGCATTGACGGTGACCCCTCCAATCATGACAATTAATCGTTGCCAAGCCGGCTTGGAACGAAATTCATCCGGGCGTGGTGGTGCAGCCAATTGTTCCTTGTCAACGGATTCGTCCACCATTCCGGCAATTTTCACGTATCCGCCGATGGGTAACCAGCCCAAGCCAAATTCGGTATCACCGCGACGAAAGGAGAAGATTTTTTTTCCCCAAGCGTCTATAAATACATAGAACTTTTCGACGCGTATGCCAAACATGCGGGCAGTGAAATAATGCCCCCATTCATGCAACAAAACCAAAATACAAAGACCCAATATCAATTGGGAGGCCATAATCAATACATCCATGGGATCGAGTTTTTTTGGGGGGCGGTTTGGGTCGGCTAAATTAGGGGGTCTTGGGGCTATCCCCTGAATAATAAGGCCCGAATCGTAGGTTTGTTGTATGATGGACCGTGATACCCTCCTCCAGTTGATGGGAAAAATTTGGAATGCCTATGGGTTGCGTTTGGAGCAAGCTTTTAGGGAGGCCGGTTTGCCTATCAACGCTGAACAATACCGTTTTCTTCGAATCGTCCAGGATCGTCCCGGACAGTACCAGGAAATCTACGCTCGTTTGTTGGGGCGTGATCGCTCCAGCACGACTCGAATGATTCAGGGCTTGAACCGAAGAGGCTGGATTCAGCGCAGCCTGGACAAAGAACAATCCGAACTTGAGCAGCGAGATACCCGGGTCAAGCGCATTCGTTTAACAGAAGAGGGTCGAGCAATTTTGGATAGAGCCATTCAACCGGCCATGACAGCTCTTTTCCCAGCCTGGGAGAACTTCCCGGGGGAGGAGAGGGAAGTGCTTGAACAGTTACTCAAAAGAATTTACATCAATATACAATAGAGGATGCCCAAAGGAACCCTGGGGCGTTCTGCTCAAGGGATGAGCAGGATTTTTTTGGAGTAGACGCCGTATTGAGCCGTCACCTCTACACGGTAAAAGCCGGCGGCAAGTTGAAACTCCAATCCAGTAATGGCCGACCCTGGCTGTTCAACAACCAAAACTTCTTGTCCTTCAGCGTTCCAAAAGCGAACGCGTTCACAGGGGTCGAGGGGGTGGAGTCCCAGGTTCAGGGTTCCTCTGCAAGGGTTGGGGTACAATACCACGTCGCCTGGATCGGTCAGGGGTGGTGGTGGTGGTGGTAACGGGGCCCGGTAACGATCTCGGTACCAGGCTTCTTGAATGGTGGGTGGAAAAAACAAAAGGCTGCGCTCCACGATTCTCAACAAGGGGCCGCGCTCGTTGTTTTCGTTGGTGTACCAAGAGGTTTCGATTTCGGTGCGAGTCGGAAGACCGACCGGTGCTGAGCCGGCCAATAAAATACTATCCGTTATCGTAACACGACTTCGAACCCGTAAACATGGAAATTGGCCATAAGGCGTTCGCAAAGTTCCCCATGCATCAACAGTTGAAAATCGCTGACCTTCACGGCGTATTTCGGCGATGGTGGGCACATTAATGCTAAATGCAAAGGTGCTGGTATCCCTATCCCCGAACCGCAAAGGAAAAGCAAGCATTTCGTCCGGATCGCTGTAGAATACGGGCAATGGGAGCCCCAACAATCCCACCCCTTGGGCGGTTTTGGCCCATCGGTTGTTGTTAAGATTGTAAAAATCGTAGAGGTTGGTTAATGGTAAATTCAGGGTGTCCAGGCCCGGAATCGGTAATTGGGGAGGCAGGCCAAGAAATTCAAAGAGGGAACTGCTATCAGCGGTCTTTTTGCCATAGTTTCCAAATAACAGAAAGTACGGGGTCTGGGTAGCGTTCACAAACCGTTCAACCTTGGATTCGTTTGAAACAAGGGTGGACGTTAAATCCCAGGTTCTTGAGGCGCCGGTTTGATTCAAGACAAAGGACAAGTTGCTGGGATTGATCACGCGGTTATACCGAGGGGTATCCCCGGCTAGCGGAGCACACGAGCGACCCAAAACAGGGGCTGTTTGCCCAAAACTTTTCAGTGAAAGGCATAGAAGGACACTCAACCAAAGGCCTGTAAACAGCAGATGGCCTCGCACAGGCGTGGGCCGCTTAAAAAAGGAGCAATAGGTTAACACAAAGCGAAAATACGGAGGTTGAGAGACCTTAGTTTTGAGTCATCGTATGAAAGCAGTTTATATCGTCGTGGGGGACGAGGTCCTGTTAGGACAAGTGGTGGACACCAACGCCGCCTTTTTGGGTCAGGTCTTTGGGGCCGAGGGCATTGAGTTAATATGCAAATGGACCGTCCGAGATCGAGAAAACGAAATCCTGGATGCCTTGAGCCGTGCTCAAGGAATGGCTGATCTGGTGGTTTTGAGTGGAGGCTTGGGTCCAACATCCGATGATTTAACAAAACCGATTCTTACAGAATATTTTGATGGTAAGTTGATTAGGGATATTGAGGTAGAGCAACAAATTAACGATTGGTTTCGGGCCAGGGGCCGAGAGCCCGGCCCCATGAACTTGGCTCAGGCCGATTTGCCCGATAATGCTCAAAAATTACACAATCCCCTAGGAACCGCTCAAGGCATGTTGTGGCAAAAAAACGGGGTTACCACGGTCGCCTTGCCCGGGGTTCCTTACGAATTCCAATACATCATTCAACATTCGTTGATTCCCTGGGCCCAATCGACCGGTCGGCTAAGGACCATGGTTCACCGCACGCTTATGACCGCAGGTTTGGTTGAATCTAGTATAGCCAAGAAATTGAAAGAATGGGAAATACGATGGAAGCCAATGGGAATTCGACTGGCTTATTTGCCCAGGCCAGGCGTGGTTCGATTGCGACTAAGTGCCTATCCCGATGAATGGGTGGACGCAGGTTCGGAATCGGGTGGGGCCGAGACCTTGGAAAGTCGTGTTGATCAGGCCGCTACGGAAATACGAGAACTCTTGCCCGGACATGTTTATGGCGAAAACGAAGTGTCTTTGGAAGCATGCATCGGGTCTTTTTTGTTACAATCGGGCCAGTGTTTGGGCCTGGCCGAAAGTTGCACGGGTGGGGCCCTTTCGGCTCGATTGCTGAAGGTTCCCGGGGCCTCCGCCTATATCAGGGGTGGTTTGGTGGCCTATCATAACGACCTCAAGTCCGACCTTTTGGGAGTCAAAGCCGAGGACTTGCTGGCTAACGGGGCTGTCTCCGAAACGGTCGTTAGGACCATGGCGGCGGAGGCCTGTCGCTTGCTTGGCAGCGATTATGCCGTGGCTATCAGTGGCATTGCGGGGCCAGACGGAGGATCCCTCGAAAAGCCGGTTGGTACGGTTTACCTTGGAATCCACGGACCGGGTTTTTCAAGGGTTTACCACCGGTCCCTGGGCACGGGACGAGACCTGGTCGTGGAACGCGCAGTGATGTTGGCTTTGTTTTTATTGTGGCGTCTCCTAAGTGGTCAAGCGGTTGATGAAGAAACCACGATTGCTCCCAAAACTCCCTAAATTTGCCTCATGGCTCGATTTGAATTGGTTATGCCCAAAATGGGTGAAAGTATTACAGAGGCGACCGTGCTCAAGTGGTTGAAACAAACCGGAGATCAGGTTGCACGAGACGAAGCGGTCTTGGAAATTGCCACCGACAAAGTGGATTCCGAAGTCCCAACGCCGGTTGGTGGTCGCTTGGTTGAGGTTCTTCATGCAGAGGGTGCTGTGGTGAAGGTTGGGGCTGTTTTGGCGATTTTGGAAGACGCTTCCGAATCGACCACTCCATCCGCACCCCTTGCATCCGTTTCGGCCTCGACCGCAGCTCCCACGATGCCTGTGGCCTCCTCATCGGCTGCTCCTCCAACCATGGTTGCAACCCCAACAACTCCATCACCCACCGAGGTTCCTTTTGTGCCCGCTCCGGTCCCCGTTCATAATCCGGGAATCCCGGCTCCCCAACCCCCATCCGGTCGCTTTTATTCACCCTTGGTCCTGAGCATTGCTCGTCAGGAAAACCTGCCCATGGCTGAATTGGATGCCATACCTGGAACCGGTGACCAAGGAAGGCTCACCAAAAAAGATTTGTTCAACTACCTAAGCAATGGTCGCCAAGCAGCCCAAGCCTTGGTCCAGGTGCAGCCCCCCTCCCAGTCAATGAACCCTATTCCTAGCCCTTCAACCCTAGCGGCTGTGAGCGCCTTGCCGGAGGAGATTTCAGTTCGCGGTATGGTTGAGCGAGAGGAGAATGGTGGTTCGGTCGAAATTATCGAAATGGACCGCATGCGGAAATTGATTGCCGAAAACATGCTAGCCTCCAAACGGATTTCGGCCCATGTGACCTCCTTTGTGGAGGCAGATGTCACCAATTTGCATTACTGGCGCGAAGAACACAAGGTTGAATTCGAAAAGCGTTTTAACGAGAAACTCACTTTCACGCCGATGTTCGTGGAAGCCGTTGTTAAAGCCATCCAGGATTACCCCATGATCAACATATCGGTGGACGGAACCCGTATTCTCAAGCACAAAGAAATTCATATCGGAATGGCTGCGGCCCTTCCATCGGGCAATTTGATTGTACCCGTCATACACCATGCCGATCAACTGAACTTGGTCGGTCTCACCAAAAGAGTCAATGATTTGGCCCGCCGGGCCCGTACCGGCAAACTAAAACCCGAAGAAATTCAGGGTGGAACCTTTACCCTCTCCAATGTTGGAACCTTTGGGAATGTCATGGGAACCCCCATTATTGCGCAACCTCAGGTGGCTATTCTGGCGGTCGGCGCTGTTAGAAAACGGCCTGCGGTTATCGAAACCCCTCAAGGGGACTTTATCGGAATTCGTCACATGATGTTTTTGTCGCATTCGTACGATCATCGGGTGGTGGACGGCGCCTTGGGTGGCATGTTTGTCAAGCGCGTTGCTGAATACCTAGAGAAGTGGGATCCATCCCGCGGGATTTAGGCCCTTGCAAGACCTAGGCGCCTCCCAGGTTTTAGGTGCCTCCCAGGTATTATTTCTGTGATTTGGAGCAGGTACTACAAAGACCTTCGGCGGTTAGTTTCCAATCCCGAACTCGGTAACCCGTTGGCAAAACGGGCCAAGGCGGTTCCAAGGAGTCTACGCAATGGGTTGTGCCGCAAGAATCACATAAAAAGTGAATGTGTCGGTGCTGGTGCTCGGTTGCATCGCAAACGGGGGGGCAAAGCGCATAGCAAGGGTTGGTCGTTCCTGCATTGATTTCGTGGAGAATACCGGCCTGCATCAAGGAACGAAGGTTGCGGTAAAGGGTGACCCGGTCGGTGTTATGGCCTAGCCTCTGACTTATTTGGGCTTGGGTAAGGGCCACGGAGGATTCACCCAAAACACGAAGCAGAGCCCGACGAAACGGGGTGGAACGAACCCCGTGCTGGCGGAGACGTTGGCCCGAATCAGCCGGCTTTGCGCTCGTTGTCAATGTCTTTGTACGCTCCCTGGGTCGCGAAGTAGCTCATGGCGGCAATCAAACCACAAAGCAGCAACATGTCGATATAGCTTAGACGCTGAGGTGCCATGATGGCGGAAGCAACAATGTACCCTGTCCAAAGCAGGGTCAGGATGGTAAAGGCAACGGCCAGTTTAAAGTGCATGGCGTAGGGTTAGGGCGCTCAATTTTGATGGTCAAAGATAAACTATTTGCGAGGCTTCATCGCCTCAAAGGCTTGTTTGATCATGGGCCTGGGCATCCATTGCACAAAGCGATTGAACTGACCGGCCATGAGTCGCTCCCCACCGTCGATGGTAATACATCCACCTTGGATATACGAAGCCATGGGGCTCATCAAAAAGGCTGCACACTGAGCCAGTTCCTCAGGCTTTCCGTAACGACCCAGGGGTATGCCCCGTTTGTAGCTCTCCTCAATCGAAGGGTCGGGCATCAAACGAGACCAAGCGCCTTCGGTCGGAAAGGGACCGGGAGCGATGGCGTTGAGCCGAATGCCGTAGGTGGACCATTCCACGGCCAGGCTGTTGGTCATGGCCAGGACACCCGCTTTGGCACAGGCCGATGGAAGTACGAACGATGACCCGGTCTCGGTATACGTTGTAACGATATTGATCACATTGCTGGAAGGCGTACCGGCTGCGATGATTCGCTGCCCAAATTCGAGGGTGCAGTGAAAAGTCCCTTTGAGAACAATATCCACAACGGCATTGAAGGCGTTGGGGCTCAAGTCTTCCGACGCGGACAAAAAATTCCCGGCCGCGTTGTTGACCAATCCGTCCACCACGCCCCAACGACGGGTTAATTCATCAAACATGGCCTTCACTTGTTCCGGATCCCTGACATCGCAGGGGATTGCAACAGCCCTCTCGCCCATGGCATCGGCCGCATCCTGAAGCGGTTGGGGCCGTCGACCGCACAGGGCCACATGCGCACCTAATTGATGGAAGTAGGTGGCCATGGCCAACCCCAGTCCGCTGCCGCCACCGGTCACGAGGATATGCCGGTCTTTGAGGGTGTCTTCTTGAAACATGATCTTGAATTTTTTGGTAGGGGTGATGGAATAAACTTAGGCGCCATGACCCATGGCATAGGCTACCAAAGCACCCAAGAGGGCACCGA
>JAIXRA010000058.1 GCA_027485465.1 Bacteroidota bacterium
TATTGAACGTAACCGTAATTGGGCTCCGGTCGGGTGGGCTTCACGCCCATGATCACCATCGCCTTGGTTTGAACAGCCGCTCGAAGCGCCTGTTCAATGGATTCATGAAAACGTTCTCGATCCAACACAAAGTGATCGCAGGGCAAAATCACCACCGGGTCCTGCTCGGTTTCGGTCTCCAAACTAAGCAAACCGTAATACGTGGCGGTCGCAGATTGCTTGCGAATGGGTTCCAACAATAGATGTTCTGCGGCCAGTTCCGGTAATTGTTCGCGAACCAAATCACCCCACTGGGTTTGGGTGATGACCCGAATACGGGATGGGGAACCGGTCAAGGCCAAGGCCCGATCAAAGGTGTGTTGCAACATCGTTTGACCAGTTCCCAGCAAATCATAAAACTGCTTGGGCTTGTTGGTCCGGCTTACCGGCCACAATCGACTCCCGCTGCCCCCGGCCATGATAAGGACATGGGGGGAGGTTCCGTTAGATGGGGGGGGATTCATGGTCAAACAACGCCCTCGCGGAGCAAATCGTGCAAATGTACCACCCCTTGGTATCCTCCGTCCTCATCGACCGCCAGCAATTGGGTGATTTGATGCATTCTCATCTGGGCCAAGGCATCCACCGCCAGGGCATCCAGGACAATGGTGCGGGGGCCAGAGCTCATAAGATCCCCGGCACGAAGGCTATCCAAGGGACGACCCGACTCCAGGGTCCGACGCAAATCCCCGTCTGTTACCACCCCAACAGGCTTCCCATCCCGCAAAACGGCCGCGGCCCCCATGCGTCCTGTTGATATTTCGGTCACCAAGGCCCGGAAACCAGCCTCTTCGGGCACCCAGGGTCGGGCGTTTCGGGCCACCAAGTCGTGAACCCGCAGGTAGAGGCGCTTCCCAAGGGCCCCACCCGGATGAAAGCGGGCAAAATCCCCCGGACCAAAGCGACGCATTTCGATCAAAACCACCGCAAGAACATCCCCCCAGGCCATTTGTACCGTGGTGGAGGTGGTTGGAGCCAGGTTGTGAGGGCAGGCTTCGGCCTCCACGGTGCTCAACAAGCAATAATCCCCGGCGGCGATAGCCAAGGCGCTGGACGGATCCCCGGTGATGGCCACCAGCCGCTGACCCCCCAGGCCCACCATAGGTAAGAGGGCCTTGATTTCAGGGGAATTCCCGCTTTGGGAGACCAGGATCAGGAGGTCATCGGGTTGGACCATGCCCCAATCGCCGTGAACAGCATCCGCTGCATGCATAAACAAGGAAGGGGTGCCGGTCGAATTCAGCGTTGCCGCAATTTTTTGGGCAATGATGGCGCTCTTGCCAATACCGCTCAGGACGACTCGACCCTTGCAGGTCAAAATCGCATCCACGGTCGCCGCCAACGGCTCGATCGGAAGGTCCTTGAGCGCCAAAATGGCCTGGGCTTCCAGGTCCAAAACCCGCTGCGAAATTTTTTTTAGGCTCTGTAAATCCAAAATCAAATTTTATCGTTATCTTATGGTGGTCTTAGAAATTGACCCCGCGGTCAACCCTGAACACAAAAATACCCTGATTTCCATGGCCGAAGGTCTAGTTCAAGAAAGCGTCTCCCATCAGCTCCGAAGAGCCTTGAGGGAATTTTTTGGCTTTGATCGGTTCAAAGGCCAACAGGAAGCCATCATCGAAAGCATCTGCGAAGGCCAAGATACCTTTGTTATCATGCCCACCGGGGCCGGCAAATCCTTGTGCTACCAATTGCCCGCGGTCATCTCACCGGGTACGGCCATTATCATTTCTCCCCTGATTGCCCTTATGAAAAATCAGGTGGATGCGGTCCGGGCTTTTTCGGGGACCGATGGAATCGCCGAGTTTTTGAACTCCTCTTTGACCAAAGCCGAACTCAAAAGGGTGCGGGCCAACGTCGATGCCGGCATCACCAAAATGTTATACGTGGCCCCGGAATCGCTGGTCAAACAGGAGAACCTGGACTTCCTGCACGATCACCAAATTTCTTTTGTCGCCGTGGATGAGGCCCATTGCATTTCGGAATGGGGCCATGACTTTCGACCCGAATACCGAAACATTCGCCAAATGGTCAAGGCCATTGGAGATGTGCCCCTGATTGCCCTCACCGCGACCGCGACCGAGAAGGTTCAAAACGACATCATCAAGAACCTTCAGATGACCAATGCCCGCCTTTTCAAATCCTCTTTTAACCGGCCCAATCTCTTTTACGAGATGCGGCCCAAAGTGGATGCGGTCAAGAGCATTGTCCGTTACATCAAAGAAAACGCCGGCAAGTCCGGTATTATTTACACCCTAAGCCGCAAGAAAACCGAAGAACTTGCCGAAATTCTGCGGGCCAACGACATCAAGGCCGTTCCTTACCATGCCGGTTTGGAATCCGCCCAGCGGGTCAAAAACCAGGATGATTTCCTGATGGAAGAAATCGACGTTATTGTAGCAACCATCGCCTTTGGGATGGGGATTGACAAGCCCGATGTTCGCTTTGTGATTCACTACGATATCCCCAAATCCATCGAATCGTATTACCAGGAAACCGGGCGTGCGGGCAGGGATGGCCTTGAAGGGGTTTGCATCGCCTATTACGACGAAAGGGATGCCGAGAAATTGCAAAAATTCATGAAGGACAAGCCGGTCGCCGAACGAGAGGTCGGAAACCTCTTGATTCAGGAAGTGATGTCGATGGCTGAATCCGGTCTATGCCGAAGGCAACAAATTTTACATTATTTCGGCGAGTCTTTTGACGACACGAATTGCAACAAGATGTGCGACAATTGCCGCAACCCCCAACCGACCGAGCAGGTACGGGATGAGATGGTCTTGTTGCTTCAGACCGTTCAATCCTTCCAGAAAGCCTTTACTTACAAACATATCAGCCACTTTCTGGCCGGCGAAATGACCCCCGAAATCGAAGCCTACGGACACCAACGGCTGCCCGGTTTCGGTGTAGGCAAGGAACGCGGACTTTCGTTTTGGAAAGCTTGCCTTCGCGTTGCATTGTTACAAAACCTCCTCCACAAGGACATTGAACAATACGGCACATTGCGCACAACGCCCAAAACCGCCGAGTACCTACAGGATCCCTTTACCCTCCGAGTACCGCAGGACCATCGCTTTGATATGGCCCGCGATAGCGAGTTCGAAGGTCAACGCTCCGAGGCCCTGGATCAGGCCCTCTTGGACTTGCTCCGCGATCTTCGCAAAAAACTAGCCAAGGACAAAGGCCTTCCTCCTTATGTCATCTTCCAGGATCCTTCCCTCGAAGAAATGGCCACCATGTACCCTACGACCTTGGCCGAAATGCAGCAAATCGTGGGGGTCGGTCCTGGCAAAGCCCTCAAATTCGGCAAGCCTTTTGTGGAGCTTATTGCGCGCTATGTCGAAGAAAACGATATCGAAAAACCCGAAGACTTTGTGGTCAAGAGTACCGGTGCCAAATCCGGCAACCGGGTCTTTATTATTGGGGCTATCGATCGCAAAATTCCACTAACCGAAATCGGCAACAGCCGCGGGCTCACGTACGATCAGGTTTTGGACGAACTCAAAGGCATCGTGGATTCCGGGACCAAAGTCAACTTGGATTATTTTATCCAAAGCAGCCTGGACCAAGAGATTGTCGAAGAAATTTACCAGTACTTCCGCCAGGCCGATACCGACGATCTGCAGGTGGCTTACAAGAATTTGCTAGCCGGTGATTTTACCGAAGAAGAAATCAAACTGGTTCGCATCAAATTCCTGAGCGAGCAGGCGCATTAAGCCTCCCTCAGAGATTCCAGCATCACTCGACAGGTCGCTTCCAAATCAAAGCGCGGTGCCCATCCCCAATCCCTGCGGGCCAAGGTATCGTCGACCCGTTGCGGCCATTGATCTGCAATCGCCTGCCTAAAATCAGGTTCGTACGACATTTCGAAACCCGGGATATGTTTTTGGATGGAGTCCGCCAATTCGGCCGGGGTGAAGTCCATCGCGCCCAGGTTGTAAGAGGTTCGGCACGTGATTTGATCGGCTGGAGCGTCCATGAGTTCCAGCGTTCCACGGATGGCATCGTCGATGTACATCATGGGCAGGCGGGTGTGGGCGGACAAAAAGCCGGTATAGCGGCCTTGGTCCAGGGCTCGATGGAAAATTTCCACCGCATAATCCGTTGTTCCGCCTCCGGGTGGGGTTCTCCACGAAAGAATACCCGGGTAACGAAGAGACCGCACATCCAATCCGTGTTTGCTATGGTAGTAACGGCACCACAATTCGCCGCTGAGTTTGGAAATTCCATAAACCGTCATCGGATCCATGTAGCCGGCCTGCTCGGCGGGGTCTTTGGGACTATCGGGGCCAAAAACGGCAATGGAGCTGGGCCAAAAAACCCTATCAACCCCCATCTCCACGCTCAAGTCCATAACGCGAAGGAGTCCATCCATGTTGAGCTTCCACGCTTTGCGCGGGTTCGCCTCGCCGGTAGCCGATAACATCGCTGCTAACAAATAAACCCTTTGAGGGCGATACCTCTCAAAAACATTCCGCAAAGCGCCCTCGTCCAAAACATCCAGGATCTCAAAGGGCGAATCGCCGGCCCGCGGACCAGGCCTCAAATCGGTGCATAACACAGATTCCGGGGGGAGCTGCTCCAAGAGGGCCCTGCGTAATTCGGAACCCAATTGACCTTCGGAACCCAAAATAAGGGTGGGAGTAGGGGTCGTGGACATGGATGGTTTGAACGCCCAAAGGTATTAGCCAAGGCTTATTTTTGCTAAAGAGCCCTAGCCCTGTCCAGCATGAAAAATCCACTCCATACCCTCGCCTCCATTCGGACCGTCCTATCTATCCGGGCCGTTCTCTTGGCGGGCCTTTTTTTGATTATGGGCCAGGCCTGCTATTACGACAACGAAAAGGAACTCTACGGAACCGCCGTTCCCTGCGATACCCTCGCTGTGAGTTATTCCACCGAGATTCAGGGCATCATCACCAACAATTGCCAGGGCTGCCACAACAACCAATCGGCATCGGGGAATCTTAATTTGGAGAGCACAGCATCGCGTACCGCCAACATCGCCAAAATTCTGGACCGCATCGGACGTTCGGCCGGAGCCCCTGGGGTCATGCCCACCTCCGGACCCATGTCGACCTGCAATATCAACAAAATTCGGGCTTGGTCCAACCAAGGCCTTCCCACCAACAACTAAGCAATTTGTTATGAAAAATCGCTTTTTGAGTCCTTGTTTGTTTTTGGGTTTGTTTTTGAATTTATTTTTGAGTTTGTTTTTGGCCGGATCGACGTTTGCAAGGGATGCCGAACCTTCCAACCAGGACTTACATTCGAAGCCGTCCAACGACCCCAACGACCCCAACAGCCTCACCGATACCAACAGCCCCACCGATACCAACAGCCCCACCGATACCAACACAACCGACTTGTTAACGGACCTGTTACTTGTCGACGAAAATCCTGCTGCTCAACCGGTTGCATACACCTTCAAATCAACCCGCGTTATCAACACGCATTCCATCGAAAACGTGGCTGCCGGGGTCCTGGACTTTCGAATCATGCACCGCTTTGGGGCCATTAACGGGGGTTGGTACGAGCTTTGGGGTCTGGACCAGGCCTCGATGCGTATGTCCTTGGACTACGGTATCACACCACGCTTGATGGTTGGGGGTGGCCGTTCCAATGTTGGGAAATCCTACGATGGTTTTGTCAAATACAAAATCATTCGTCAACGCGAGGGGGGAAGAGGCGCCAAGCCTATTTCGCTGAGTTATGTTGCGGGAACCATCCTCAGCGCCCAACGATGGGCCGATCCGGAACGCAAAAATTATTTCAGCTCCCGCCTCTCGTACTACCATCAATTGCTTTTGGCCAAAAAAATCTCGGCGGATCTCAGCCTTCAAGTCACCCCCACCTTGCTACACCGCAATTTGGTCTCGGGACCCGAAATACCCAATACCCTGATGGCGATCGGAACGGGGGGACGCATCAAAGTAGGACCCCGCGTATCGCTCAACGCGGATTACATCTGGGTGCCCAAAGCCGAGGTCTTGGGAACGCGAAACAGCCTATCGCTGGGGGTGGATATCGAAACCGGGGGCCATGTTTTTCAACTGCATTTGACCAACAGCCGAGGCCTGAACGAGGCCCAATTCATCGCCGATACCCGTGGGAATTGGAACGACGGGTCCATCTACTTTGGCTTTAACCTGTCCAGGGTCTTTACGGTGCGTGAACCTCGCTGAGCTCCAGCCATTCCCATTCGGCTTTTTCCTCTTCGGATTCCAAGGCCTGCAGGGATTTCCCCCAAGCGGCATAGTCTTCCGGTGCCGCCCCGCTGCGATTCAAATGTTCGATTAGGTTGGCTTTCTCCGCTCGAATGACCTCCAAACGCTGCGTAAGTTCCTCGTAGCGCTTGGTTTGAGCAAAAGTGGGTTTGTTACCGCGCTTTTTGTTTTTGGCTGTCGCTGAGGCAGGTTTATTGGCGTGGTTAGCAGAGGAATCGGTCGAAGCGGTCACCGAGGTCGCAATCCCCAAACGGCCTTCGCTTTGACTCAATCGGCCTTCGCTTTGACTCAAACGATAATCGGTGTAATTGCCCGGAAAGTCTCGAATAAACCCTTCACCCTCAAACACAAACATGTGATCCACCAAACGGTCCATAAAATACCGATCGTGGGATACCAGCAGTAAACAGCCTTTGAATTTTTCGAGGTAATCTTCCAATACTTGCAGACTCACCAAATCCAAATCGTTGGTCGGCTCGTCCATGATGAGAAAATTCGGTTGGGCAATCAAAACCAACAAAAGCTGTAGCCTTCGCTTTTCACCACCGCTCAATTTATCGACCTTATCGTGTTGTTGCTTGGGTGGAAACAAAAAGCGTTGCAGGTAATCGCCGGCCGATACTTCTTTGCCCGATGACAAGCGGATATGATCGGTCACTTCCCGGACCCGTTCCAGGACCGTCTGCCCGGGTTTGTAAACCAAGGATTCTTGGCGGTAATAACCGACCACCGTTTGTTCGCCCCACTCCACGGAACCCCCATCGGGCCGTAGATGCCCGGTCAATAAATTCAAAAAAGTAGTCTTGCCCAAACCATTGCGACCCACAACGCCAACCCGGTCCCCTTTCACAAAATTGTACGTGAATTCTTTGACCAAATTCCGATCGCCAAAGGACTTGGTTAGGTAAGAAATCTCCAGAACCTTGCCCCCCAGCGGGCGGCCGACCCCGTCCAGTTCCAGACGACCCTGCACTTCACGCTTGGAGGCCTCGTTGCTGACCTTGTAAAATTGTTCGGTTCGGGCTTTGGACTTGGTGCCGCGGGCTTTGGGCTGGCGGCGCATCCATTCCAATTCTTTGCGTAACCAGGCCCGGGTTTTTTGGGCATCGGCTGTTTGGATTTGTTCGCGGGTTTCTTTGTTTTCCAAAAAAGTGGCGTAATCGCCTTGGTGGAAATACAATTTGCCTTGTTCCAATTCCAGCATACCGTTGCAGACCGATTCCAAAAAATACCGATCGTGGGTCACCAACAACAAGGTCGTTTTTTGGTTGCGAAGCCTGTTCTCCAACCATTCGATGGTGTTCAAATCCAGGTGGTTGGTGGGTTCGTCCAACAAAATCAAGTCGGCTTCGGCGACCATCATGGCGGCCAAGGCAACCCGCTTGCGCTGACCACCCGAAAGGGTGGACATGTCTTGGCGGAGGTCCGGAATTTCCAATTCCCCTAACAACCGATTAAAATCCCGCTGGTAGGTCCAAAGCCCCTGCTCTTCCATCACTTGGTGAAGGCGGTTCATACGCTCCACCTCGTCCTCGCTCAGGTGGTCTCGGTCGCTGAGGTCGTAGTATTCCCGAAGCCATCGACTCTGAGGGCGGTCGTTGTGCAAAATCGCGTCCATCACCGGGCCCGTGGCTCCCAACAAGGGATCCTGTTCCAGGTAGGCCGTTCGGATTTGTTTGTTGATACGAATTTCGCCGTCATCGGGCCGGTCCAAACCGGCAATCATTCGCAGCAAAGTGGTTTTGCCGCAGCCGTTCCGGCCCAGCAATCCTAATTTTTGTCCTTGGTTCAACCCAAAGGACAATTGGCTAAACAAAACCCTTTCTCCAAGACTTTTACTTACCGACGCGACCGATACTACATTCACGGCACGAAGATGCAAACTCAAACCCCATGTCCGACCCCTTACCAACGGTTCCTTCAACAACGGCTTCACCGCGGGCTTGGTTAAAAGCCCTCCGCCTGCGCACCCTGCCATTGGCGGCGGCGGCGATTCTTTTGCCGGCCGGCCTCCTGGCCCTTCAAGGCAAGGTGCAGTTCGAGATCGTGGGCCAGGCCTTGCTGACCGCTTTTCTGCTCCAGATCCTATCCAACCTGGCCAACGACTACGGGGATGCCGTCAGCGGGGCCGATCGGGACCGCATCGGCCCGGCCCGCATGGTCGCTTCGGGCCAAATCAGCCCCAAAAGCATGCGCATCGCCATTGTAGCCGCCGCCGCCGCCGCCCTCGTCAGCGGACTTGCCTTGTTACAACACCTCCAGGGTTCCCCCAAAACCTATGCCTTGTGGTTGGTCCTGGGTCTCCTCGCGGTGGCCGCCGCGGTCCGCTACACGGTGGGCCGCCGCCCCTACGGTTACCGGGGCCTGGGTGAAGTGGCCGTGATTGCCTTTTTTGGTCCGGTGGCCTACGCCGGAATAGTGGCACTGCACGGTGTCACCATGTCAACGGCCGACTGGGGACCGGCCCTGGGTACCGGACTCTTGGCCGCCTCCGTCCTCAACCTGAACAACCTGCGCGATCGGGAATTGGACGCCCAAAACAACAAAATCACCCTGGCCGTCCGCTTGGGGGATCGTGGTGGCCGCGTTTGGCACAGCATCCTGGTCGGTGTTGCCTTGCTGGGTATGCTGCTCTACGCCTACCCCCGTTCCGTACCCTTGACCTGGGGATGGTCGTTGATGACCCTGGCCTATTCCAGCCTTCTGCGTCGGATCTGGCAAGTCCGTGAACCCGCCGCTTACGATGCTTACCTCAAACCCACCGCCCTCTACCTTTTGGTCATGGCCTTGATGCCCTGGATTTTGTATTGGAGAACCCCATGAGCCCACTCCGTCCGCATCCCGAAGCAGCCAAGCACACGCTAAGCGTTCAACGCCTGGAGCTCATCTTTGGGCAACCGGCCCGAACCTCTCGAAATACCCTGTTAACACGCCCCATCTGGGTGCTGACTTACGGTGGTTGTTACGGCGAATGCGCCCCTCTGCCCGGTCTCAGCCCGGATTGGTTGGACGAAAAGCAATGGACCGCAACACTACACGAAGCCGTCCGGCATTTCAACGAGGTCGCTGCTTCCGCTCCGAATTTTGATATTTTGGCTGCCGCTATGGAACCCGCTTTGGAGCGTTATCGTCGCGATCACCCTTCCCTTCTCTTTGGATTTGAATCGTTGTTACAACAATTATCAAAAAATATTCATCGCCACCCAACGACCGAAGAAAGCACAATAACGTCTTTGAATGAGGGCGCCTTCAAAACCTTGTCCGTGAACGGCTTGGTTTGGATGAACGAAATTGAAAACATGCGTTCCGAGGCCCACCAAAAAGTTAAGGCAGGATACCGCTGCATCAAACTCAAAATCGGAGCCCTGGATTGGCCCGCCGAATTGGAATTGTTGCAAGAATTGAGGGAAGCCTACCCGGTTGAGCGCTTGCAAATCCGGGTTGATGCCAACGGAGCCTTTGACCCGGATACCGCACCCCTGCGAATGCAATCTTTGCAAAGCCTTCAGGTTCATAGCATTGAACAACCCCTGCCCGTTCGATACGATTCATGTTTACCTGATATCTGCCAACCCGGCACTTTGCCGGTCGCCCTGGATGAGTCCATTCTGCACCGTTACCCGGACGCATCAAGTCGATCCTGGTTGGCCCAAAGCGGGGTTTCGTTTTTGGTGCTCAAGCCCGGCCTTTTGGGAGGTTTCCGCAAGGCCGAAGCCTGGATCCAAATCGCCCAAGACTTGGGTTTGGGCTGGTGGATCACCTCGGCTTTGGAATCCAATATCGGATTGGAAGCCTTGGCTCATTGGACCTTGGAACAAACCCAAAAACACCAGAACCCCTTGGCCCAGGGATTGGGCACCGGCGCCTTGTACACCAATAACTTTCCTTCATTGTTACGGGTTCAAAACGGCCTGCTAAGCATCCCATCCCTCGAAGCCTAAATCCGCAACCAAGGCTTGCCCCGTTATGCTCTACCTCCTCCCCGATTTGCCCCAAGCCGCCAAGGATTTTCTGGCCCTTTGGGAGGACCCGCGTCAGAACGAATTTGTGTTCCAAACCTCCGGAACCACCGGTCCATCGCGCAGCCATCGCCTCAGCCGGGAACAAATGATACAAGCAGCCCTAACCAGCCAACAAGCCCTGGGCTGGTCGCCCGGTCAACGCGTTGGCATGGTCTTGCCGGCGACTGGTATGGGTGGCAAAATGAGCCTGGTCCGAGCCTCGGTTTTTGGGATGATTTCGGTCCCCCTGGCTTTGGACCTTCGTCCTCAACCCTTGACCCAAAAACCCGGCGACAACACAACCCCGCCCCGCCCCTACGATGCCTACTTGGACCATTTGTCTTTGGTCCCCTCCCAGGCCTTGGCCTTGCTTCGGCATTGGCTGGACCTGGGGATGGACCCTGGGGATCGATTGGGAACTCTGCTTCTGGGTGGTGGTCCGGCCGTGACCGACCTACGCAAGGTTCTGGAACGGGCCCCCGCAAACGGCAAGCCCTGGAGGGTTTTTTTGGGCTTTGGAATGACCGAAACCGCCGGGCATTTTGCCTTGCAGCAGCTCTTCCCTCATCCTCAGGCCTCGTACAAACCCTTACCCGGTCTTCAAATTTCCCTGGAACCCCTGAATTCGACTTCCAACGACCCAAACGACATCAACGTCGGTGCCTTGGTCGTGACGGGACCGGTAACCAACCATCAACCCCTTTCTACCCGGGAAATCGCGAAGCTCAACCCCGCGGAGGGGACCTTTGATTGGCTGGGAAGGGCCGATTTAACCATCCAAAGCGGGGGTCATACCCTGTTAATCGACGATTTAGAGGCTCAAATCCGCTTTTCGGCCGCCCAAAACCCGGATTTAGCTTGGCTTAACGGCCCTCATTGGTACTTAGCGCCCGTTCCAGACCCTGTTTGGGGGGAGCAAGTGGCGCTTTGTCTACCCCAAAGCATGCTTGGTACCCTTCCCAAGGACCCTCTTTACCCCCACACCTGGGCCCCTTGCTTGCCCAAATCGGCCTACCCCCGTTACTTGGTCATCGTGCCGGAAGACTGCTTTGAAGTACCCGGCAAGGTCCGCCGCCTGGGGGCCGAAGCCTTGGCCCTTCTGAATCCCAAACCCTTGACCGGGGGCTATCGTTTTGTGGGAAAATTGTAGGTTTTTTCCACAATAATTCGTTATTTCGGGAATGCAAGGCATTTACGGTTTGATAACATCGTTTTTGCCAGCCTTCCAAACCAAAATTTCCTTAAACCAAACCATGAAACACACCAACCTCACAGGCTTTGGACAAGCCTTTTTGTTGAACCTGCTGCTTTGGCTTCCGTTGCTTAGTGCAGGTCAGGGTTCCGGCACCATTGCCGGCCGGATTGTGGACAAAGGCAATCAGCCCATCATCGGCGCGAATGTCACGGTCAAAGGCAGCACCACCGGAGCGGCCACCGACATCAACGGAAACTATACCATCGGCAACCTTCGACCCGGCAACATAACCTTGGATGTTTCCTATTTGGGCTACAAAACCCAATCTGTATCGGTCACGGTCCGTTCGTCCGGGGTTACAACCGCCAATTTCACCTTGACCGAAGACGCCCAACTTCTGCAGGAGGCGGTCATTGTTGGTTATGGTACCACGCAAACCAGGGACCTAACCGGAGCGGTCACGGCCATTCCGTCCAAAGTCTTCCAACAAGGGAATTTCTCGACACCTGAACAACTCGTCATCGGCAAAACACCCGGAGTACGTATCACCAACAACAGCGGTCTTCCCGGCGGTGGTTCGGTTATTCGTATCCGCGGTGGTTCTTCGCTCAACGCCAGCAACGATCCTTTGATCGTGATCGACGGTGTACCGGTGGATAACGGCGGTATTGCCGGTGCGGCCAATCCCTTGGCCCTCATCAACCCCGAAGACATCGAAACCTTCACCGTCCTCAAAGACGCCTCCGCCGCAGCGATTTACGGTTCCAGAGCGGCCAACGGGGTCATCCTGATCACCACCAAAAAAGGCGCCGCTTCGGACCGCGTCCGGGTTGAACTCACCACCAATTCCTCGGCCAAACAAATCACACGCACCGTCAATGTCCTGGACACCGCCCAGCTCAAACAACTCATTCGCGAAAAAGGCACCATCGCTCAGAAAAACCTCCTCAACCAGCCCTCGGCCAACAATTCAACCGACTGGCAAAGCGAAATTTATCAACTGGCCCTGATCAACGACATCAACCTGACCTTATCGGGAGGTATCAAAGACCTGCCTTACCGCTTGGGCTTTGAACGCTACGACGAGCAAGGCAACCTGCGCACCGGCAAATTGGAGCGCACCGGCCTCAACCTCAACCTCAGCCCCAAAATCGGCCCCTACCTCAAAGTCGATCTTAACACCAAATACTTTAATCTCCAAAACCGTTTTGCCGACGGTGGCGCCATCGGTTCCGCAGTCGTTTTTGACCCATCACGCCCCGTCAAACGGGACACCACCGCTTACAACGGGTATTTTGAATGGGCCAACAACGCTCA
>JAIXRA010000137.1 GCA_027485465.1 Bacteroidota bacterium
ATGCTCAATTGGTCCTACCGAACCAAAAAGCGTTGGGAATGGGATGCGACCGTTCAAGTCTTTGGCCCCAAAAGAATTCCAAACACGCAGTCGAACCCGGAAGGAATGCGCATGCCTGGGTTTTCGCCTTGGTATGCGGTGGCCTTTGGGCAAGTTACTCGCAACTTCAAGAGGGCTTCGGTTTACTTGGGGATCGAAAATCTGGGGGATTTTCGTCAACGGGATTTGATCCTGTCGGCCCAACAACCTTTTGCCTCCAACTTTGATGCCTCGCTGGTTTGGGGCCCGGCCATTGAACGCATGGTCTATGCGGGTTTTCGTTATAGGTTTGTGCCCAGTGATTAGGCCTTCTTAGCTCAGCTGGTAGAGCAACTCATTCGTAATGAGTAGGTCGCAGGTTCGAATCCCGTAGAAGGCTCCCGTTTTTGACCGATTGGTCGTTTGTTTTCTTGTCCACAAGTCGAGTGGTGGGCGGGAATTCGGTTCTAATTTTGCTTTCAAGCAAACGAAATGCTCAATTTTTCGTTCATTCCATACGACTTATTAATTCTTATTGAATTTTCAACCCACCCTAAATTTATTGACCCGTGAACCAATCCGATCCAACTTCTGGTAAGTGCCCCGTTATGCATGGTGCCAACACCCAATCCGGCCAAGGCGGCCCCATGGCGTGGTGGCCCAAATCCCTCAACCTGGATATACTCCATCAACACGATACCAAAGTGAACCCCAACGGCGAAGGCTTTGATTACCGCAAAGCCTTTGAATCCCTGGATCTCGAAGCCCTCAAGGCCGATCTCAAAGCGTTGATGACCGATAGCCAGCCTTGGTGGCCGGCAGACTGGGGTCATTACGGTGGGTTGATGATCCGAATGGCCTGGCACGCCGCCGGCACCTACCGTACTTCGGATGGTCGGGGTGGCAGCAATACCGGCAACCTACGCTTTGCCCCTTTGAACAGTTGGCCCGATAACACCAATTTGGACAAGGCCCGTCGCCTGCTTTGGCCGGTCAAGAAAAAGTACGGGAACAAAATATCCTGGGCGGATTTAATGATTTTGGCGGGGAACATGGCCTACGAATCCATGGGTTTCAAGACATTTGGATTCGCCGGTGGCCGGGAAGATATATGGCATCCCGAAAAGGATGTTTATTGGGGCAGCGAAAAAGAGTGGTTGTCCAAGGATCGGTACACCAACCCTGCGGATAGCAACTCATTAGCGAACCCGCTGGCCGCCGTCCAGATGGGTCTCATTTACGTCAACCCCGAAGGGGTGGATGGCCAGCCCGATCCACTGCGCACGGCCCAGGATGTCCGTACCACCTTCGCCCGGATGGCCATGAACGACGAAGAAACCGTGGCACTTGCGGCCGGCGGCCATACCGTGGGCAAAGCCCACGGCAACGGGGACGCCTCGGCCCTGGGCCCCAACCCGGAAGGCGAGGAGCTGCACACCCAGGGTTTTGGATGGATCAATCCCGGTGGCAAGGGCCACGGGGCCGATGCCGTCACCAGCGGCCTCGAAGGGGCCTGGACGACGACCCCCGACCGATGGAACCATACCTATTTTCATTTATTGTTAAATTACGATTGGGATTTGCGCAAAAGCCCTGCCGGGGCTTGGCAATGGGAGCCTGTCAATATTCGTGAAGAAGACAAGCCGGTGGACGCTCACAACCCGGCCGTTCGCCGCAACCCCATCATGACCGATGCGGACATGGCCATGAAAATGGACCCCGAATACCGCAAAATTTCCGAGCGCTTTCACCAAGACCCCGCCTATTTCGAGGAAGTCTTCGCCAAGGCATGGTTCAAGCTAACCCATCGCGATTTGGGTCCTCGTTCCAGGTATTTGGGTCCCGATGCTCCCAAAGTCGATTTGATTTGGCAGGATCCTTTGCCATCGGCACCGGCTCCCATGAGCGATGCCCAAATCACTGCGCTCAAAAAGACCCTCTTGAACAGCGGGCTTAGCCATAGCGATTTGATTTGCACGGCTTGGGACAGCGCCCGCACTTTCAGGGGTTCGGATTTCCGCGGTGGTGCCAACGGCGCCCGGATTCGTCTGGCCCCTCAGAAGGACTGGGCCGGCAACGAGCCTCAGCGCCTGGCTCGCGTTCTGGCCGTTCTCGAACAAATTCAAGCTTCCTGCGGTCACCCGGTTTCCATAGCGGATTTGATCGTTTTGGGGGGGACCGCGGCCATCGAGGCAGCGGCTCATCAAGCGGGAGTCCACGCTCAGGTTCCCTTTCACCAAGGAAGGGCCGATGCCGTTGCCGAATGGACCGATGCCGAATCCTTTGCCGTTTTGGAACCGCTTCACGATGGTTACCGTAACTGGCTCAAAGAACATTACGATGCCCAACCCGAGGAACTCTTGTTGGACCGCACTCAATTGATGGGATTAACCGCCCCCGAAATGACCGCCCTCGTTGGAGGCATGCGGGTCTTGGGAACCAATCACGGCGGCAAGAGCCATGGGGTTTGGACCGATCGCGTTGGTGTTCTCAGCAATGATTTCTTTGTGAACCTCACCGATATGCGCTATCGCTGGGAACCTACCGGTCGTAATTCTTACAACCTGGTTGACCGTGCTTCGGGGGATACCCGATGGACCGCAACGCGGGTGGATTTGGTCTTTGGTTCCAATTCGGTGTTACGGGCCTATGCGGAATTTTATGCCCAAGACGATAACAAAGAACAGTTTGTTCGTGACTTTATCAAATCTTGGGTCAAAGTCATGAACGCTGACCGCTACGATTTGCGATAAGTCGATCAAGATGTTGTGGAGCGCGTTCCTGTTTTGTTCATTGCAGGCTGCTCCCGTTGATAGCCTGAAACCATCGGTTCATGCGGATTCTCCCATATTATCCGGCACGGACTCCCTGTTGTTAAAGCAATTGGACGAAGTCGTTATCACCGGATCCAGGGAATTTCAGCGCCGTCGTGAATCGCCTGTTTCGGTTCATGTGGTGAATCGCCGGGCTCTTCGAGGAATTCAAGCCAACAATGCGCTGGAAGGCTTACGGTTGATCCCCGGACTCCGTACCGAAACCAATTGCCAGACCTGCCA
>JAIXRA010000059.1 GCA_027485465.1 Bacteroidota bacterium
CCCACCAAGTTCTGGGGATAGATTTTGGGGTTGATATCGTAACGACGAACGATGAGGTTGGGATTGGTGATATTGAAACCAACACCCAAAACCGGGGTATCGGTCAGTGTGATGGCATAAACATCGGAATAACCCTCGCCCACAGCGCCATTCTGGAAGGGGGTTCCCAAAGCATTGTAGAAATAGTTGGTGATGGCATGCCCGTATTCGTGGTAGACAACATCGGCGACCACGGCCAGGGTATTGCAGCCGGCGGCCTGGGTGTAGAAGTTGATGCTATTACCGTTAAAAAAAGCATTGCAATTGCCGTCGGTTCTTTCGACTTTGGTGGTAAGGGGAATGTCCAGGGCCGTAAAATTGGGAAGATAACTCTTCATGTAATCGTGGACCCGGTTGGTATGGTAATAGGCACTCAGGTGAGGCACCTGGTTCCAGAGCGTTGTGGAACTGCCCCGCCCAAAGTACTGAACCGTATCTCGTTGCGCGTCAATCAAAAGACTGAATGTAGGCGTTGTGGTTCCGTTGTTTCCTTGAACCACTTTGGAGAAACGGCCTTCGAGCGGAAAAGTCCCGGTGACGGGTAAACCAGGAAGCCCCAAATCGTAGGTTCCGCCCGCTGAGGTGTAATAAGTGTTACCGCCTACCGTGAATTTAAGGTGCGGCAGTGGTCTGGCTGAATCCAAGGCGGCAAACGGATGCCTGGGGTAAACCCGACCGACCATGGTGAGATTGCCATTGGAGGAAGGACCGTGGGCGAATTCAACAATTTGGTCTTGACGCATCCAAACAACTCCGCTAAGGGCGTCGACATAACAGGAATAGCGAAAGGGCCGGCTCCCTTGGGGTTGCCCTTCGACGGTGATCGTATACACTCGATGGTAAAGCATTTCACCGGGTTGGTTTCCGGGGATGGGCAAAATCTTTAAACCAGGTTCGACCTCGGTGACGGTCGGGATGCTCCAAGATTCGGAAGCCTTGCGGGCGGCCAATTCAGGGCTTATGGTTGGGCCATCCTCCAAATAGATACGGGGATGCAATTCGGAAGCAAGCCAAACAAGGCCCCCTTCAGGGCTGCTTTTGAACCCAAGGCGGCCTCCAATCACTTTCATCCCGCGGTGCCATTGCTCCAGCCAACGGTAGTGGTATTTGGAGGAGGCATAGGCAGGGCCGGGACGGAGTTCGCTCAACGGCAGGTCAAAACCGGCTGTTTCTTTTTGCAAAAAAGTCAGGCAGGCCTGTAGATTCTCTGGGCTGGATGGGTCCGTGGATCGACTCCAGCCGGGCAGGTTGATCGCCGGACCAAACATGCGATGCGCTTGCCCGGTATGTTCATCAAAAAGCACATTCCAAAGGGGATGCCTGCGATAGAAATTCTGCCATGCTGCTTTGCTTCGATGGACGGCCTGTCGGTCGGCATCGTAAGGAAGAGGGGAAGGCAATCGAATTTCGAAAGGATCCTTGGTGGTTTCGGAGGTGGCCCATGCCGGAAGGGCCCCCAGAAAGAAAGCAGAGGCTAGGTAGGCAAAACCAAGAACTTGACGAAAAAGTGGGCATTTGGAGGCCATGAAGGTGGATTTTTGGATTGTCAATGATACGCACTAAAATGTCCAAAAGGAAGCCAAAAGCGAAGGAAGGGATGCCTTGTGGCTGACATATTGGCACAAAAAACGCCCAAAAAGACGGCCGAACGGGCTTGGCAGGATATTTGCGGTCTGAACGAAGACCAGCTCACCCCCTAAAAAATCATTAAATGTCTGATAACGAAGATTTTAACCAAGAAAATTCCAAGGCGACCCCCGAAGAAGGCACCGAATCAACCCAGGATTCAGCCCAAAATGGAACCGCAGGCCGCTCCCCAGAGGCTGAGTTGGAGGAGGCTCGTCAGAAATACTTATACCTTTTGTCGGAGTTTGAAACCTACAAGAGGCGGATGGCCAAGGAGCGATTGGAATTGTTCCGAAACGCTGGCAAAGACCTTGTCGTGGAATTGCTCCCGGTCCTGGATGATTTTGAGCGCGGTTTGGAGGTGATGGGCAAGTCATCGGATGTGGTATCCATTCGCGATGGCGTTGACTTGGTTTACCATAAGTTCAAAAGTATCCTTACCCAAAAAGGCCTGCAACCTATTGAGGCCGTTGGCTCGGATTTTGATGTCGAAAAGCACGAAGCCATTTCCCAAATGCCAGCCCCTTCCCCCGAACAAGCCAACAAGGTCTTGGCCGAAGTCGAAAAGGGTTACATGCTGAACGAGCAGGTCCTGCGTTTTTCCAAGGTCATTGTCGGTAGCTGATTCTCCAAACGAAGAATGCGTTCGTCTAGAAATTAACATTTTTTCAAAAGAAAATTGATTTTTAATTACCCGGTGTTATGGCCAAGAGAGACTATTACGAAGTGTTGGGGGTAGGCCGTCAGGCCGGCGAAGACGAAATCAAAAAAGCCTATCGCAAGGCGGCTTTGCAATTCCATCCCGACAAAAACCCCGGGGATGCCCAAGCCGAAGAGAAATTCAAGGAAGCAGCCGAGGCCTACGAAATCTTGAGCAATGCCGACAAGCGTGCTCGGTACGATCGTTTTGGCCATCAAGGAGTTGACCAAGGCATGGGTGGTGGCGGAGGTGGATTCTCCATGGAGGATATCTTCTCCCAATTTGGGGATGTCTTCAGCGATGGTTCCCCCTTTGAGGGCTTTTTTGGTGGCGGTGGCCGAGGCGGGCGTCGGGCCAACCGAGGAGCAAATTTGCGTATTCGGGTCAAATTGACCTTGGAAGAAATTGCCAAAGGGGTTGAGAAAAAAGTTAAAGTCACCAAGGCGGTTCCTGCCGAAGGAGTGACTTACAAAGCCTGCGCGACCTGCAACGGCAGCGGTCAGATTCAACGGGTCACCAATACGATTTTGGGCCAGATGCGCACAGCCAGCACCTGCCCCCACTGCGAAGGCAGCGGGCAGATGGTGGACCGCCGGCCACCGGGTGTGGACCCCGATGGTTTGCAACGCAAGGAAGAAGTGATTTCGGTTCAAATTCCGGCCGGGGTGGTGGAGGGCATGCAGCTGAGCGTATCGGGCAAAGGGAATGCCGGCCGAAACGGCGGGCAGCCCGGTGATTTAATCGTCTTGGTGGAGGAGGAAGCGCACCCGCATTTCAAACGGGACGGCAATCATATTTTGTACGATCTCCCGGTATCGGTGGTGCAGGCAGCTTTGGGAGACCAGATCGAGGTGCCTACCTTGGATGGCCGGGCACGGATCCGGTTGGAGCCCGGGACGCAGCCCGGCAAATTGTTGCGCCTCAAGGGCAAGGGCCTGCCGGCGGTCAACGCCTACGGGCGCGGTGATTTGATCATTTTTGTCAATGTTTTTGTTCCAACCAAGCTTTCCAAGGATGAAAAAGAAACCCTGGAGAAGTTGGCCGCCTCGGAGAATTTCAAGCCCACGAATGCGGATAATTCCGGAAAATCCTCGTTTTTTGACCGAATGAGGGACTTTTTCCAACATGATTAGCCGTATCTTTGCAGCAGCTTATCCAGAAGGACGGAGGGAACGGCCCTACGATGTCCTGGCAACCGCAAGCGACAGGCTGCTGTCGATTGGTCCGGTGCCAAATCCGTTGCTTCAGACAACAACTTGAAGCAGCCGATAAGCAGGAGTGATCGTCCAAACAGGTGACGATGACCACTGCAGCCCGCATCCTGCGGATAAGCCACACGAAAGTTTGGCTTTTTTTATGCAAAAAAAATTAGAAGAATCGCTCGCCCAACGCATTTTGGTGCTGGACGGAGCCATGGGGACCCAAATACAGTTGCGCAAACTGTCGGAGGCGGATTATCGCGGGACACGATTCGCGGATTGGCCCCGCGATGTTCAAGGTAACAACGAATTACTCAGTCTAACGAGGCCGGATATCATTAGCCAAATCCACCGGGATTATTTGGAGGCTGGAGCCGATATTCTCGAGACCAATACCTTCAATGCCCAACGCATTTCCATGGCTGACTACGGCATGGAAGAATTGAGTTACGAACTCAACGTCGCCTCGGCTCGTCTAGCAAAGGAACAGGCTGATTTGGTAACGGCCTTGAACCCCAACAAGCCACGGTTTGTGGCCGGTGCCATCGGTCCAACCAACAAGACAGCGAGTATCAGTCCGGATGTGAACAACCCCGGTTATCGGTCGGTGTATTTCGCAGAATTGGTGGAGGCGTATACCGAGCAGATTCGGGGCTTGGTGGACGGCGGGGTGGACATACTCTTGGTTGAAACCATTTTTGATACCTTGAACGCGAAGGCCGCCCTCTATGCGATCGATCATTATTTCAGAGACCGCGGGCAGGAACCTTTGCCTATCATGGTGAGTGGTACCATTACGGATAACAGCGGAAGGACCTTGTCCGGTCAGACGGTGGAAGCATTTTTTTATTCTTTATCTCATTTGCCATTGCTAAGCATGGGCTTGAACTGCGCCCTAGGCGCTCGTCAAATGCGGCCTCACCTTCAGGCCCTTTCGGCTTGTTCTCATTTTGGGGTTTCGGCCCATCCCAATGCCGGTTTACCCAACGCCTTTGGGGCCTACGACGAGGATGCCGAAACCATGCGTTTGCAAATCCGAGAATTCTTGCAGGAGTCCTTGGTGAATATCATTGGGGGTTGTTGCGGAACGGGACCCGAACATATCAAGGCCATTGCGGAAGAGGCTTCTCATTTTGCGCCCAGGCCCTTGCCAGGAGAGCTGCATCGCTTGAGTCTCTCTGGGTTGGAGCCCTTGGTGGTCCGGGAAGACAGCAATTTTGTGAACATCGGAGAGCGAACCAATGTGACGGGATCCCGGGCTTTTGCCCGTTTGATTCGGGAAGACCGCTACGAAGATGCGGTGGAAGTGGCTCGACAACAGGTCGAAAACGGAGCTCAAATGATCGATGTCAATTTTGACGAAGGCATGATTGACTCGGTGGAGGCCATGGTCCGGTTTTTGAATTTGATTGCGGCCGAGCCCGATATCGCCAGGGTTCCGGTGATGATTGATTCATCTCGCTGGGAGGTTCTGGAGGCCGGCCTGGCCTGTGTTCAGGGCAAGGCGGTGGTCAATTCGATTTCGCTCAAAGAAGGGGAGGAGATTTTCCTTGACCATGCCCGCACGGTCCGTTCCTACGGGGCGGCGGTGGTGGTCATGGCCTTTGACGAGCAGGGCCAGGCCGACTCCCTGGAACGACGCATCGCCATTTGTCAGAGGGCCTACGATCTACTCACCCAGAAGGTCGGCTTTCCTCCCCAGGATATCATTTTTGACCCCAATATCCTAACGGTGGCCACCGGAATCGAAGAACACCAGAACTACGCCGTGGATTTCATTCAAGCAACGGCCTGGATCAAAGCCCATTTGCCCTATGCCAAGGTCAGTGGCGGGGTTTCCAACATTTCTTTTTCGTTCCGAGGGAACGACAAAGTCCGCGAGGCCATGCATTCGGCTTTTCTTTACCATGCCATTCGGGCCGGTCTGGATATGGGCATTGTGAATGCCGGTCAGATTGAGGTTTACGATCAAATTGATCCGGTTTTGCTGGAGCATGTCGAAGATGTGTTACTCAATCGACGGCCCGATTCTACCGAGAGGTTGGTGGCCTTGGCTGAATCGTACAAAGGCAGCCAAGCCAAGCAGGGTCAAACCAAAGACCTATCATGGCGTGAAAATCCTGTAAGAGAACGACTTACCTACTCTTTGGTCAAAGGCCTGGACGAATTCATCACCGAAGATGTCGAAGAAGCCCGCCTGGAATTTGAGAAGCCTCTCCATTTGATTGAAGGCCCTTTGATGGACGGGATGAATGTGGTAGGGGATTTGTTTGGGGAAGGCAAGATGTTTTTGCCGCAGGTAGTCAAAAGCGCCCGTGTTATGAAGAAAGCGGTGGCCGTTTTGTTGCCTTATCTCGAAGCCGAAAAGGAGCGTGCGGCCGCTGCAGGGGAATCGGGGGAAGCTTCCAACAAAGGACGCATCCTGATGGCAACCGTTAAAGGCGATGTTCACGATATCGGCAAGAACATTGTAGGTGTTGTGCTTCAATGCAATAACTACGAAGTGGTGGATTTGGGGGTGATGGTTTCTACCGACCGTATTCTGGAAGCTGCCTTGGAACACAAGGTAGATATCATCGGATTGTCGGGATTGATTACGCCTTCCTTGGACGAAATGGTCGGGGTCGCCCGCGAGATGGAACGAAGAGGTCTGCAGCTTCCTTTACTTATTGGGGGTGCCACCACCTCCAAGGCCCATACCGCTGTCAAAATAGCTCCGGTATACAGCGGAACAGTGGTTCATGTCCTGGATGCCAGTCGCTCGGTCCCGGTGGTGTCTACCTTGTTGAGTCCAGAACAACGCTTGGAATTTGCGGTTCGTAACAAACAAGAGCAAACCACCATGCGCGATGGTTACCTCAACCGGGCTGCGGCCAAAAACATGTTAAGCCTGGAGCAAGCGCGGTCCAAACGCTGGACCACCGATTGGCACGCGTACCGCTCGGTGCAACCCGCCCAACTCGGAATACACGATGAACAGCAATGGTCCCTGAGCGAATTGGTGGATTACATTGACTGGACCCCTTTCTTTCAGGCTTGGGAATTGCACGGCCGTTTTCCGGATTTGCTCAAGGATGAAGTGGTGGGTGAAGCCGCTACCAAATTATTTGAGGATGCTCAGCGGATGTTGAGCGAATTGGTGGATGGTAACAAATTAACAGCCAAGGCTGTATGGGGTTTGTTCCCGGCCTATTCCACCTCCGATGATCGCTTGGTGATGGACGGACAATGGGAATTTCCTTTGTTACGGCAACAGGCGGCCAAGGCCGGGGATTTGCCTAATTTTTGTTTGAGTGATTTTGTGGCGCCCCAAAGCAGTGGGACGCCGGACTGGGCCGGGGCCTTCGCGGTGGGGATTTTTGGAGCTGAAGATTTGGCACTCGCTTATCAGAAGGACTACGATGATTTTTCGGCCATCATGGTCAAAGCCTTGGCCGATCGCTTGGCCGAGGCCCTGGCCGAGGCCCTGCATGCCAAGGTCCGTCAAGAAGACTGGGGCTATGCTCCCATCGAGCAGCTTAGCAATGCGGATTTGATTGCTGAGAAATACACGGGTATACGGCCTGCGCCTGGTTATCCCGCCTGTCCGGATCATTTGGATAAGCCGACCTTGTGGGCCATGTTGGAGGTTGAACAACGCCTGGGTATGCAATTGACCGAAAGCCTGGCCATGACCCCTGCAGCCGCTGTCTCTGGTTTTTATTTGGGACATCCCGGTGCCCGCTATTTTGGGGTAGGCAAGATTGGTCAGGATCAATTGGAGGACCTTGCCAAGCGCAGGAAGATTCCCTTGGAGGAAGCCCGTCGTTGGTTGGCCCCCGTTTTGTTGGACGCTTAAAGAATGTAGACGCCTAAAGAAAATGTTATGAAAATTATCGACCATATCCAAGAAGCCAACGGCCGCACCTTGTTTTCCTTTGAAATTCTGCCCCCTCTCAAAGGGCAGGATATTCATGAAATCTACAACGGCATTGCGCCCTTGATGGAGTTCAAACCTCCCTTTATTGATGTCACCTACCACCGGGAGGAATTTCTGCTCAAACCTTTGGCGGACGGGACCTTCCGCCGTATTACCACCCGCAAACGTCCGGGCACGGTGGCGATTTGTGCCGCCATTATGAATCGCTTCAAAGTGGATGCGGTTCCTCACCTTATTTGTGGGGGATTCAGCAAGGAAGAGACCGAAAACGCCTTGATTGACTTGCATTTTTTGGGTATTGATAATGTGTTGGTTTTGAGGGGCGATAACCTCAAACACGAAACCTCCTTTGTGCCTCAGCCGGATGGGAACCAAAACGCTTTGGAATTGTTGCAACAAGTGGATCGAATGAACCAGGGTCGTTACATGGACGATGAATTGGTCAATGCGACCGCCACCAATTTTTGCATTGGGGTGGCCGGCTACCCCGAGAAACACCACGATGCCCCCAACCTCAAGGCAGATATCCGCTGGCTCAAACAAAAGGTCAAGGCAGGGGCTAAGTTCATAACCACCCAAATGTTTTTTGACAACAAGGCCTATTTTGATTTTGTCGCCACCTGCCGCAAAGAGGGTATTGATATCCCCATTATTCCAGGTATCAAGCCCTTGGCGACCCTCAAACAAATCACTTTGTTGCCCAAGGTCTTTCACATCGATATTCCAGAAGCTTTGGCTGATGCCGTTGAACAGGCGCCCAATGAGCAGGCGGTACGCCAGATTGGAATTGAATGGGCTATTGAGCAATGCCGGGAACTCAAAGCAGCGGGTGTCCCGGTCCTGCATTTTTATACGATGGGCAAAAGCCAAGCCACCAAGCGCATTGCAGAAGCGGTTTTTTAGGGCGATAGGGGCCTTGAGCTTTCTGGTTGCGGTGCTGTTCCGGAACGCGGATGGGCAGGGTTTGTCCGTGCCAGCCGGTAACAGCGATATGCAGGCGGTCTTTGCATCGCAGGCGCCTCGTTTGGACGGGCGATTGGACGATCCGGTTTGGCAACAAGCGCAGCGCATCTCGCATTTTACCCAAAGGGAACTTCAATTGGGTGTTCATTCCACCGAACGAACCGAGGTAGCCGTAGCGTATGATGATAACAATTTGTACCTCGCTGTTTGGTGTTACGATCAAAATCCCCATGACCTTATAGCCAGGGAATTGCGTCGTGATTTTGATTATACACTGGATGATAATTTCATTGTGGTGATCGATCCGTACAGGGACCGGAGGAACGGCCTCATGTTGGTAACCAATCCCGTAGGTGCTAGGGCTGATTTGCAGATTTTTAACAACGGGGCTTCCACCAATGCTTTTTGGAACGGGGTTTGGGATGTCAAGACCACGGTGAACAGCGAAGGTTGGTTTGCTGAATTTGAAATACCCCTTTATACCTTCAAATACCGGGTGGGTCTGGAGGAACAAGAATGGGGCATCAATTTTGAGCGTAACATTCGGCACAAGCGTGAGCAGGTTCGATGGAAAGGCTGGGCCAGGGATCACCGAATTGAGCAAATGAACCTGGCGGGGGCTCTGCGCGGTCTGCATCGCTTATCCCAAAAACAAATGGTGGAAATCAAGCCCTATGCCTTGGGAGGTGGTGAATTCAAACCGGAACAGCGCCGACCCGTAGGCACGATGGGGGCCGATGTTAATTATTTGTTAAACCCGACCTACCGCCTAAACCTGACAATTAACACCGATTTTGCCCAGGTGGAGTCCGACCAACAACAGATTAACCTGACAAGGTTTCCTCTTTTTTTTCCGGAACTCCGGGAATTTTTCCTGGAAGGGGATGATTATTTCAATTTTGGTTTTGGGGGCAACCGCATTATTCCCTTCTATACCCGACGGATGGGTTTGGATGACCAACGGGAATCGGTTCCAATTTTGGCCGGAGC
>JAIXRA010000118.1 GCA_027485465.1 Bacteroidota bacterium
ATATGGACCTCTTCATCGCAATCCGAATGGGTCTATGGAATGGGAACAGTCCGAGATGCCGTTCGTAGCGAGCGATACGGGGGAGATATGCAAGAAAGAACCAACCCGGTTTGGTATGTGTTCCAACAATGGGATCATAAGTTGAATGAACGGGCTTCGATGCTTGCAGCGGTTCGCTTTGACCGTTACCAACTCTTTGGTTCGGCGTGGAGCCCCAAGCTCGCCGTACAATGGTGGCAAAATCCTTTGGTCAATTGGAAACTATCCATCGCAAGAGGCTTTAAGACCCCTGATTTCAGGCAATTGTACCTGAATTTTATCAATCCCGCCGCAGGCAATTACCGGGTTCTGGGGAGTTTAAATGCCCAACAAGTCATTGCCGCTTTGGATTCAGCCGGGCTCATTGCATCACGTACGAATGAGTTTGCCCTGCTTCAAGAATTGAGGCCGGAATATTCGACTTCGATTCAATGGGGGCGCACCCGTTACGGCCGGAGCGGAATCTTGGATTGGCGCTGGGAAAGCCATTGGTTCGGACACCTGCTCGAGAACATGATTGACAGTCGACCGGTGGCCATCCAAACAGACGGTTCCCAGATTTTTTCGTATCTCAATATCAACCGCGCCTACACCACCGGTATCGAAAACAAACTAAGTTTGGAGCATCCACGTTGGTCTGCCAACCTGGGTTGGCAAATGTTATGGACCGGCCGGCCGGAAGATTGGGTTCGCATTCGTAACAAAGAAGTATACACTCGAGGAGAGGATGGATTCAGCCGACTGATGCGGGCCTCCGATTACCGGGGCTTGCCTTTTCGATCCAACCAACAAGTGCAGGTTGGCTTGACGAGGATCGTGAAAAGGAGTACTTACCTCCGTTGGCAGACCACCTACCGTTCCTCTTGGTTGACGGCCGATACCGACGGCAACGGGCTCTACAATCGTCAGGATTTGCGGGCTTCCGGATTTGCGGTGCATCGGCTGGTGGGAGGCGGGCCGATCACCTGGAACAAAACCGGGGTGGTGCTCCAGTTGCAAGCCGGGATTGATAATCTATTCAATTATCGCGATGCGTTTTTTGTACCAAACCTTAACCCCCGTACGTTGTTTATCCAAATTGAATGGCGCCCTGCGTCCTAAAAATTCTTTCTCCGAATCGCTCCAATACCTAAACCTTCCCATGAAAAATCTCAACCCCAAACCCGGCTTTTCCTTCAGGACCCTTTTCCTTTTCGTAGGCTTTGCGTCGCTTACGGTGGCTTGCGATGACGACAACAACATCATCCCGCCGGTAGGCCTGCAGGCTGTTACTGTTCAGAACTTAATCGCCGATACCATTATTGGAATAACCCCCGGGGTACCCCCGGCAGGCGGGATTCCTTACGGCGCAGGAAAGTTCACCTTTTACAGCCTTGAGACCAACAGCATCATTCCTTCCACCGATTCAGCAAGCAATCGCTGGGATTTGGGCTTCCGCGGCACGACCATTATCACCAATTCGGGCAGCAGTGGACCAGGGCAGGGAGGAGCATTCGTTTGGACCGGGCTCTTCGCCGACCTAAAATCAGTGCCCGCCGATTCAACGATTCGGGTGGATGCCGCACCCAACTTCGCCATTCCTGTTGGAAGTGGCCGTGCCTGGTACACCTATTCCCAGGCCGAACAGCTGGTACGCCCGATTCCCGGCAAAATCCTGGTTATCCGCACCGCCTCCGGAAAATTTGCCAAGGTTGAAATTCTGAATTATTACAAAGGAGGGGTGACCCCAGCGGTCACCGAACCCGACTCGGTCAAATACAAACTGCAACGTCACTACACCTTCCGCTATATCCTGCAACCCAACGGAAGCCGGGATTTTTAATTCCCGGAAGTTAAAGGAACCTTGTAGCGGGGAGCAGAATCGAACTGCCGACCTTAGGGTTATGAATCCTACGCTCTAACCATCTGAGCTACCCCGCCTTAAAGAACAAGTGGACCGCTTTGGGCGGTTGATGGGGGGCAAATATACATCAAGGAGCCTTGGAACTGCATTTCTTGCTGCAGTATCGCACCTGCTCCCAATTCAAGATCCATTTGCGCCTCCAGGTGAAGCTTCGACCGCATCGTGGGCAGATTTTGGTGGGAAGGAAGGGCTTCCGATGAGCGGTGGCCATCCGATTATTTGGCAGGAAACAGAGCCTCCATGGCCTTGGTGCGGTATTCAAAAATTTCCTGGAGCTGACCGCGAATCAAGAGATGCTGAGCCAAATCCCCCAAAAGGCCCATGGGCGGAATGTAGCTGACCCTATCTTCCATCCAAGTACCACCATCCCCCGGAGTCAAGCGATGTTCATGGTGCCAGAAGCGATAGGGGCCCAGGACCTGCTCATCCACAAAGTAGGAGCCATGTTCGATTTCCGAAATACGGGTGACCCAGGTGGTAGTCCACCCCGGAAGAGGGCGAACGCGGTAGGCAATAATCATCCCAGAATGCATAACGGGTGGTAAATCAGGGGTTTGAATTTGAAAACCCATGCGGGGCGGGGTGATGCGAGCCAAATTGCGGGGGGTGGCCACAAAGTCCCAGAGGGTTTCCGGGGAGGCCGGCAACCATTGTTTTTCGTAAAGCTGATAAAATCCCATGACCAATCAACACATCAGGACACGCTTCGTTTTGATTCCGGTGGTTTTAGGACGATTTTTGGGCATAGAGCGCTACGGCGCGATGAACCTCCCCATGAATCGTTTATCCAGCATGCTCATCAGGGCCTTTGCCCTGCCCTTGGTGGCGACTTTTTTGATTGTGCAGTTCATCCTGGTCATGCAATTTCTGTGGCTTTACATCGATGACCTGGTGGGCAAAGGCTTGGAATGGTGGATCATCGCTGAACTCATCTTTTACGCTTCGGCCAGCTTTGTGCCAATGGCTCTGCCCTTGGCCCTTCTTTTGGCTTCCATTATGACGCTGGGTAACCTGGCGGAGAACGGGGAATTGACGGCCATCAAAGCATCGGGGATTTCGTTCATGCGTTTTTTGCGTCCATTGTTGGTCGTGGTTGTAGGGATTTCGATGCTGGCTTTTTATTTCTCGGATACCTTGCTCCCCTCCTCACGGCTCAAATTTGGTTCGCTCCTGTACGATGTTCAACAAAAAAAACCATCCCTCGCCATCAAGCCCGGGGTTTTTTACCAAGACATCGAAGGCTATTCCCTGATGGTCCGCCGCAAAGGCAACGATCCGCAGACTCTTCTTGGTATTTGGATCTACGACCGGACGATTTCGGGATCCTACCCCCAGGTTACCTTCGCCAAACAAGGCCGGTTGATTCACAGCCCAGACCAGCGTTTTTTGACCATCGAACTCCGCAACGGCTCCACCTACGCGGACCGTGCCCCATCGGGCCAAGCCAACCTAAGCGATGGTGAATCCAGGATTCGTTTCAAAAAGCAAGAGATTCATTTGGACCTGAGTCAACTCAAACTGCGGCGCAGCGACGAAAGCCTCTTCAAAGATTATTATTCCATGCTCAATTCCAGGCAGTTACGACTTGCTATTGACTCCCTGCGTCGCGACAATGCCAGCCGTGATTCGGCCCTCAATGCTTTGATACTGGGGCAGTATCACTTTGGCCGACCCCATGCCGATCCTGTTTTTGATTCAGCGTTAACCGAAGGGATTCCACCTTCGACTTGGAACGACCCCGAATTATCGCAGGAGGCCCTTCGCCAAATCCAAACGGTGCGATCCTACACCGATATGAAAAACCGGGAAATGCAGAGCCGTAAAGAACTAACTGCACGTTATGTTATCGAATTGCATCGAAAATTTTCTTTGTCTTTTGCCTGCATTCTTTTGTTTTTGCTAGGAGCCCCGCTGGGAGCCATTATACGCAAAGGAGGTATGGGCATGCCAACGGTGGTGGCTATTGCAGGGTTTTTGGTTTATCATATTCTGACCATTACCAGCGAAAAATTAGCCCGGGAAGGGAGTCTGGCTCCGGAATGGTCGATGTGGATTTCCAGCCTGTTCCTATTGCCGATAGCCCTGGTTTTGGTTTACCGAGCCAACCGAGACCGAACTTTTCGTTGGATTAGCTGAACAACCGGCCATGGATGCAGCCTCCACTTCCCTGAAGGTCCTTCAGGTTTACAACAGAATCCCCTACCCCGTGCGGGATGGCGGTGTCAAAGCCGTGCACCACATGGCGGCTTGCATGGAGCAATTAGGGCACAAGGTTCGCTGGTTTTGCATGAATCCCACCCGAAATCGGGTCGAACCCTCGGAGCTTCCATCGGACTTGGCCCAAGGCCGAAGGATGCAAACCGTGGACCTGCGCAGCGATATCTCGGTGTTCGGAGCCCTGCTTTCGTTGTTTCAACGCAAGCCCTACCACCTCAGTCGTTTTGAACAAGACGAGGTTTCCAGAAAACTGCGCCAAACCCTGGATGAAGACCAACCGGACATTGTCCTCGTGGAGGGGCTTGCGGCCGCGCTCTACTTGCCCTTGTTGCGCCTATACCCGGTGCGAGTTTTCTACAGAGCCCACAATGTCGAGAGCGAAATATTGCGTCAAAAAGCCCGTTCCTATCCCCGCTGGCATCCCTTGTTTTGGTGGCTTGGCTTGGAATATCGCAAAGTGTTAGCGTTTGAGAAAAAAACATTGAATCAATCCGATGCCGTCTTGGCAATCAGCGCCGAAGACGCCGTAACATTATCCAAAATGCAGTCTTCCCCCAAGCCCGTGATGACCTTGGGCTACTGGCCACCAAATCCATTGACCCAAAAAGACCTTGCATCCTTTCATAACAACATTCAAGAACTAAGAGGGTCGGACCATCCCGGGCTCCGCTTGGGATTCATCGGCACCTTGGATTGGTTGCCCAACTTGGACGCTGTTCAGTGGTTTTTGGAGGATTGGCTTCCTCAATTCCGCACGATTCATCCATCGCCAACCTTTCATCTCGCCGGGCGCAAGATGCCGTCCGGATTGGGAGCGGATCTCCCGGGGGTCGTAGTTCACGGCGAAGTAGAGGACGCCTCCGCCTTTATGGCGCAATGCGACCTTCTGATTATGCCATTGCGCATGGGAAGCGGTCTCAAAATCAAGGCCCTGGAGGCCATTTGGTTGGGCATTCCCCTCCTTTCGACTACCCTGGGAGTTCAGGGGCTGGGGCTGCGGCCTCGTTTGGACTATTGGCCCGCCGAAAACCCTGCAGATTTTCTTGAAGGCCTTCAAAGGCTCCACGCAGAGCCCGAGCTTTTGGACCAAATGCGGCAAAACGCCCTTCAAACGCTGAAGAACCACCTTCAGCCGGATCTTCAATTGAAGAGCCTTTCGGCCTTGCTTCAACCTTTAACTTCGGCTTGAATCCATGTGGTCGTTTGTAACAGGTTTGCTATCATCCGCTGCGCTCTTTCACAGCTACATCCTCTACCCATGGCATATGCGCCGGGCGGCACGCCATCAAGAAGACTTTGAACCGCTGGAGTCTTTTCCGGAAGTCGTCATCCTAATGGCGGCCCGCAACGAAGAAAAGCATATCCGCCCAAAAGTCGTTTCTGTCTTTCGCTCCTCCTACCCCAAGGCCAAGATTAAATTCTATGTCGGAACCGATGCCTGTACCGACCAAACCGATCCCATCCTCGAAGAACTCACGACCGTCTACCCGGGTTTGAGGCATCGCCGCTTTGAAGCAAGAACCGGGAAGCCCGGTATCATCCAAGCACTCTACGAGGAGCTCTGCCTCGAAAACCCCGAGGATGCTATTCTGGTTCTCACGGATGCCGATACGCTTTTGGAAGAAAAAACCTTGGCAGAATTGGTGCTTCCATTTGGGGAAACAAACGTCGGTGGGGTTCAGGCTCGCATTTTGGCGATCCAACCGGATCAAACCCAGGCCACCAAGGTCTCGGCGCCCGAAATCCAATACCTGGAACGGGAAATGATCACCAAACAAGGCGAATCCAAACAAGGTTGTGTGATGGGAGGCTACGGGGCCCTCATGGCTTTGCGTTGTTCGGATTTCGAAAAAGTCCCCGAGGGCTTTATTGTCGATGATTTTTATTGGTTCGCGGCCATCTTACGCAAAGGCCGGCGGGTGGTTTTTGCCCCCAACGCCGTGGCCCGTATGCCCATTGAAGGCGATGCCGCCGTACAATTCCGCCGCAAACGCCGTTTGGGCAAGGGCAACCTTCAAAATTTATGGGCATTTCGCGCCCTGGCCCTGAATCCCCGCCTGGCGTATGCTTGGATTTCTCACAAAGCCATCCGTTGGCTCAGTCCTTGGCTCCTGCTGGTCACCGTTTTGTCCTGGGGTTGGGCCTTGAGTGGCAACGCATGGGGCCTGGCCTTGGTATTACTGGGCGGAATCGAATTCACCGCCCTCTTGTTTTTGATTCAGCGCAACCGACGAACGCCCGCCGTTTGGGCCCAACGCCTGGGCGCTCCTTTGCATTTCTTGCACATGAATCTGGCCTTGGCCCTAGGGGCCTGGGATTTGTTATGGGAAAAATTAAAGGGCCGACAGGCCCGCGTTTGGTGGGATAACCAAAAGCCCTAAAATCCAACCGATAAACCGCCGCAATACCCTTTGTATTCACCCAAGGTGAATGCCTCGGCATGCACGGCAATCATCAGGATCTTGGCCCTTACGCCAAGCCCCATTCGCAATGTCCGATTGCTTTTGGTTTCGATGTCCAAGGGCTTGTTCAGCGATGTCCATTCCTCGGTGAACCTCAAAGGATTGTTTGGATCGGGGGTCAAACCGCTGCGCACCGGATAATTTCCCTCGGCGACCAAGCGAAAAGTGGATTCCTGCATCCCCAAGCTCGCAAAACCGGTGACCATGAGAATTTTTTTGGAGAGAATGAGGCCCAGGCCCGTTGCCCTCCCTTCCATAACCAGCCGTTGGTTTGAGAAATCCTCGGAACCGTTGATCCGATAATTGGCCAGCACCACATTCCCTGGCAGCGCGCGTGGATAATCCGAGGCGCTTGGTCCATCAACGCGGGTATCCAACGTATAACTCATCCGGGAATGATTGGCATAAATACTCATACTCAGCGGAAAGCGCTTGAGGACCGGAATCCATTGCAATAACTCGTGTTTGATGCCGGCCCCCCAAAAACGAATCTCCCCTCGTAACAAATTATCAGGCACCAAATTCCCCCCAACGGTCGATAGATCCAAAACAGGCGCATACCGAATATTGAGCTCGGTGTTTTTGATCAGGCCAATATTGGCTTGGATATAAGGCGCAAACACATTTCGCATTCCCAAACCTTTGAGAAGATCCGGCAACGTATCCAATGCGACCGATCGCAGGCCACCCGGAGCGGTGGAATCAGCCAAAGTCCCAAACACAACCCAGGATGGCGATGCGGCATTTCGTTCGCCGGCAATGGTGGGAACCCGATCGGCCTGCCCTCCCAGAGGGCGTATGTTCTGCAAGCCCAACGCATTGGCATCAAAGGTCCGGTCGGTTTCGGGCAGGGTCAACATGGTGGCCCCGGCCTGGACATTGAAACGTAGAAGTTTAAGAGAATTGGCCGTATTGAACCAGTTTTGACCCAATGCCTGCGAAAAACCCCGACCCAAAGGGCCCACATAGGCACCCACCAACCGATTGGCATCTTCGCGTCCCCCGGACAACACCGCCAGGGCGGCATCCTGGGCGCGGACTTTGGTCATGTTGCATCCAAAGACGACCACCAAGATAAAATACATGGAAAAGGAACGGAAAAAGTGATTCATCGTGTTAGGAGTTAAGGTGAAAGGCAAACGCAATACGGCGAAGATACGGCGAAGATATGCCGTAAGGATAAATCAAATACGATCGAAAGCAGGAAGGTTCGCCAAAGCTGGGGGTCTCAATTCCAAAACAGCCTGCATGACTTCCTCCACTTGAATCCGATTCATGCAGGGGTTATCCGGAAAAACGCAGCGGATTTGTGCACAAGGATTGCAAGGTAGTTTTTTATGCAAACCTTTGAAAAAAGGAACTTTAGGAGAAAATATTTCGGGCTCCCCCGGCCCAAAAAGCCCGACCGTGGGACAACCGGCAGCGACCGCTAGGTGCATGGGGCCACTTTCGTTTCCTACCATCAGATTCGCCCCTCCTAACAAAGAAATTAACCTCGATACAGGGCGGCCCTCCATCCAAGTATGAGTTTCAAAATCCAGCATTGCGCGGATACGCTCCACATCGCCTTGCTCATCCGGTGTTCCAACAAAAACGATATCTAAATTCATATCGGCGTGCAATCGGCGGGCCAATTCAGCCCAGCGATGAAGCGACCATCTTCGTAACAATTTTCGGGCCCCGGTATGGAGAATTGCGTAATGCGTCAAATCGTGCCGATTCAAAAAGAGCTCGGCCTCCGTACGGGCGGCCGAAACGGTCCTCAACAGACTTTGACCGGGCTGATCCAAGCCCATGCATCGAAGGCTTTCCTCCGGGCCCGCCTTCAACCAAGGACCCGCTAGGACCAGGTTGATATCCCATTCGTGGAGCTGAGGCTTGACTACCAAGCGACGCTGCAAACGAATCGTGCCCCGATCTCTACGCGCACTCACCCCGCTTCTCAACGCATAGAGGAGGGTTCGCCAGCGTCCCCTCCCCTCGATAACCACATCGTAAACCATTTCGATAGGCGGTGCTTGCCCTTTCCATACCCGATGCAGCCCGTCTTGACCCTCCATCCATTCACCAACCGAAGGATTGCACCAAAGGTCTATTGTGGCACCGGGATTGTCCTTCGCAAGGGCCTTGATCATGGGGAGGGTGGTGACCATATCTCCGATTTCGTCCAATCGTATGACCAAAAAACGCAAGCCTCCACCGCTCCTGTTTTCTTCGGCCCTCCGAAGGCGGCGTCCCAAGGGATGAAGCAAGGTACCCAACAAGGGCCAAAACAGTCCACAAAGGGCCGAGACCCCAAAGTACAAGCGCTCGTTTCGCAACATCCCTGCAAATCTGAGCATAAACAACCCTTCTTGGAACGCTGACCACGGCAATGGGTGAACCCTACGCTGTATTTTTACGATTCATCAAGCGTTGACACCCCCCAAACCATGCCAAACAACCAAAACGAATACGATTCCTCGGGAATTTTTCGGTTCCTCTGGACCCACCGCCTTTTACTGGGCCTAGGCGGCCTGAGCGGAGCCTTGTTAGGTGTCCTTTTTTCGTCCTCCTGGTTTGTCACCCCCCTCTATGAATCCAAAGTCGTTTTTTACCCTGCAACGGTGAATTCGATTTCCAAGGCCCTCCTCTCGGACAACCCTTCCGATAAAACCGATGTTCTGGAATTCGGAGCCGAGGAGCAAAGTGACCAACTGATTCAAATTTTGTATTCGGATGATATTCGCGATAGCATTGTTAGGCGATTTGACTTGATGAATCATTACGAAATTCCTGCCAATGCCAAATTCCGTAACACTTTGTTACAAAAAGAATACGAAAAACTTATTCAATTTAAACGAACAGAATACATGTCGGTGGAAATCACCGTCAGGGACCGGGATCCTAAAATTGCGGCCGAAATCGCCAATACCATCGCTGCTCTCCTGGACCAAACCAAAAACAAGATTCAGAGCGAACAGACCCAAAAGTCTTTTAAAATTGTTGAAAATCAATACCTTGCCAAGAAAGCTTGGATAGAGAAGCTCAACGATTCGCTTAATTTTTTTCGTTCGCAAGGCATTTTTGATTACGAACTTCAGGCAGACCACCTCACCGAAGTCCAGGTTCAGTCCTTGTCGACCCGAGCCGAGGCCCAGGGCAAAGTGGAAACCCTGCGCAAGCTCAAGGTCAGCGAATCCGATACCGGCATTATCAACAACCTGGCGAGGCAGCAGGGCAGCGAAGCATCTTTAAAGGATATAGGTCGCCAGCTCAAAGTTCTAGAGCTTTACGGAGGCGCCTACAATTCGGTCAAGGAACAACTCGAAAAAGAGAACGAAGAATTGGTCAAGGTCCGAATGCGCTACGATCGCTCCAGGGTTGACTTGGAAGAGGTGCTTCCGGTCAAATTTCTGGTGAATTCTGCCCGGCCATCCGAAAAGAAGGCCTACCCGGTTCGTTGGCTGATTGTGGTCCTGGCTGGGACCGGCTCCTTGATACTAGCCGCCCTTTACGCGACTTTTCGGCGTCAATTACAGGAACTAAAAGATTAATGCAGCGCTGGGCCGTTGGACTGCTGGCCGGGGCCTGGGCGCTGGTTTTGGGCGGAGGACTTGCCTTGGAGCAATGGTGGGTTCTAGCCCTCCCTTTTGGGTTGGCATTTTTGGCCTTGTGCATCCTTCGTTTGGATGCGGCTCTTCTTGTTCTGGCTGCTCTTACGCCCCTTAGTGTGCTTATCGATGATCCGTCGTTGGGTTTTGCTGTTCAAATTCCCACCGACCCCATGATGTTGGTCATCAGTGCCGTTCTGGTCGGCCGATGGCTTTGGATCCAACCCCCCTCCAAGGCCTTGCTGACCCATCCCATCACCATCATCCTCGTTCTATGGACCCTTTGGATGGTGTACACGATTCCGGCTTCTTCGAGTCCCTGGGTTTCCCTCAAATTTGTATTATCGAATACCTGGAAAGTTTTGCCCTGTTATTTTGGCGCAGTCCTCCTCTTCCAAAAAAATCGTAACATTGTTCGATTCTGGTGGTTGTACCTCATTCCGCTGGCTTTTGTCGCGGCTTGGAGTCTCTACCAACACGCCAACGATGGCTTTACCAAAGAGGCCAGTTATTGGGCCTCCGAACCATTTGTTATTAACCATGGTATTTACGGGGCGATGCTGGCATTTCTGATCCCGCTGGTGGTCCTTTACTTGATTAAACCCGAAATGCTTGGGAGCACAGCCCGCCTACGGCCATTGTTTTTGGCGCTCCTGGTCCTCCTGACGATCGCCGTCATCATGAGCTATACGCGGGCCGCTTGGGTGAGTTTGGCCGCTGCCATGGGTTTTTGGCTGGTCTTGGTATCGGGCCTACGGTTTCGTTGGTTTATGTCCGCGATCGTTCTTGTGACGGTTTTGGTGGCCCTCAACAGCGGGCCGCTCCTGATGTTTTTGATGCGTAACAAAACCGATTCCCAAGACCGCTTGGACAAGCATCTTCAATCCATCTCCAATGTTCGCAGCGATGCCTCCAATTTGGAACGGCTCAACCGCTGGGCGGCGGGTCTGCGAATGTTCGAAGAACGGCCCTGGCTGGGTTGGGGACCGGGTACCTACATGTTGCAATACGCTCCCTTCCAAAATCCTTACCAAAAAACCATCATCAGCACCAACAACGCGGATGTAGGAGGCATTCACTCAGAATATTTTGGACCCTTGGTCGAAACGGGCGTTCCAGGCTTCCTTCTTTTTGCGAGTCTGGTTTTGGCCTCCCTCCAAAGGGGCATGGTCCTATGGCGGCGTTTTAAAAATCCGGAACACCAACGCGATCGGGCCCTGTCCCTAGCGGCGATCCTGGGACTGGTCACCTACTACACCCACGGTTTGCTTAACAATTACCTGGACATGGACAAAACCGCGCTTTTGTTCTGGTCCATGTTGGCCGTCTTGGTGGCATTGGACCTAAAAACCACGCCCCCTAAACAACAATCTTAGCGCTTGGTATCCAAGTAAGAAGAAATCGCTGACCCCAGCACATTGAATCCCAGGACCATCGAAAAAATGAGTCCGGCCGGGGCCCAAACGAGGTGAGGCGCACCCAATAAAAGATACGGATAGTGTTCCCGTAACATAGTTCCTAACGATGGAACCGGCGGCTGGACCCCCAGCCCTAGAAATCCGAGTCCTGATTCCAGCAAAATTGCCGAACCAAACACCGAAGCGGCCATGACCAACAAGGGCTTGAACAGGTTGGGCAAAAGCTGAACGGTCATCAGGTGCCAATCCGAAAACCCCATCATCCGGGCAGCCATAACAAATTCTCTTTCGCGCAGTGCCAAAACTTGGCCGCGTACAATACGGGCCACATCCACCCACATGGTTAAGCCAATGGCCACAAAAACCTGCCACCACCCTCTGCCCAATGCCAACGAAAAAGCCAAGACCAACATCACCGAAGGCAGGGACCAAATCACCTGCATCAACCAAGACAAAATGCGATCAACCCAGGAGCGATAAAAGCCAGCCACCATGCCCACCGTGGTACCAAAAACAAGGGCCAACACCATGGCCGCCAATCCAGTCCCCAGCGAAACTCGGATTCCCCATACCAAGCGGCTTAGCAAATCCCTGCCCAGGGTATCGGTCCCCAACCAATGCCGAATCGCGCCCTGATGCATCAGTGGCTGCACCGCTTGATCTGGATTTTGGGTATTGGCATAGGGGGTAGGGTCCGGCAAAGCATAGACCCCAAAAACCGAAAGCAACAAAAGCAGAACCAAGTACCCACCGCTTGTCGCCAAGACGATCCGCACTGACCTGGAATGTTGGTTGCCTTCCTTCATCGTACAACAAATTTAGCCGTAGTTCCGACCCTTCCATGTGAATTTGCCTCGGTAACCAGCCAGTCCGGCCCCCAACGTATAGGGCAAATACCATAGCTGCGTCCAAAGCAATAGACCCCAATGGGCCGACCGCTGGTAAAAGCCGGCAACAGTGCGCGTATAATGACCATCCATCGATGTTTTGAGGCCCCAGGTCCCCAAAGCCATCGCGACCAGTCCTTCATGGCCATGCAACACGCCAACAACGAGCGTTCCCAAGAGGAAGGCATGCATGAACCACACGCCTTTGAGGATTCGCGCAACGACCGAATCCGGGTAGGCCCCCTGTTTGGAAATCCAGCGAATACGTTGAGCCAAAAAATCCCGAAAAGAACCCAAAGGCGGCGTATCCACCATGGCCCGCCTATCCAAACAAAATGTTAGTGCTGAAGAGCCTCTCAAACGACTGAATTGATGCATTAACAAATCATCATCACCCCCTGGATGTTTCCAATTGCTGTCATAGGGTGCCGTTTCCAAAAAAGCTTGGCGATCAAAAGCCATGTTACCTCCGTTGGAAATCACCGGACGGCCCTGGGCCAAGGTCGATGCCGCAATGGCATTCAAACTCATGAATTCCAGAGCCTGGCTCCTTTCCCACAGCGTATTAGCTGGAGATAAACGAACCGGGCCTGCCACAAAAACCAAGTCCTCCCGGCTCTTGGCTTTGGCAATCATCGTTCGGATCCACTCGGGTCCTGGAACACAATCTGCATCCGTTACCAAAACCCAACGACCCCTGGCTTGTTGAACCCCGTAGGCGATGGCGCCCTTTTTGTGAGAAGGAAAGCCGTCGGTCCCGTCCCGTTCCAAAACACGAAAGGGGACTTTTGAAAACTGCTCCAAAAAATTTCTTGCCTGTTCCACAGATTCATCGGTGGATTGGTCATCAATCCATAACAATTCCCAGACAAAATCAGTCTGCTGCTCCGTCAAGGCGCGTAACAGAGGGCCCATGCGCTGGGTTTCGTTTCGGGCGGCCACCAAGACAGTCACCCACGGCTGAGCTTCTTCGGCTTGATGGATCGAACCCCAAGCAAGTTTCTCGTTGAGTTCCGGCCTCGGCCCGTGGCCCTCTGCATCGACTGCCTTTTGCCAACCCTTCGCAAAGAAGACCAGCATGCTTCTGTAAAAAAGCAAAAAGACCCCAAAAACCAATACCAAAAACCAAATCATAGCGCCCGCCATTTGCTTCGACCCCAGAACAACCACCACGCACCCCCAAAGAGCGCTGGAAATCCAACATTGGTGAACCAAATCAGCCAAGGCACCAACATCGCATGGGTTGGTACCGGAAGCAGGGGGCCAAAAACAAGAAAAGCGGAGAGGCCCCGCAAGCCCAATTCACCCAAGACTCCCAAGGGAGCAAACCAATTCACTGCCAAAACCATGGCCGCCAAAAAATAAACCGAAGCCCCGTCCATTTTTAATCCTAGGAGTCCCAGCCAAAAAGCCCATTGACCCAATAACAACAGATGACGAAGGAAGGACCAGGCCTGCAATGCCACCGAAAGATGGTACGTCTGAGCGTAGGCCTGCATTTTCCTAAACATGGTGAACCATGCCCATCCTGCCATCCATGCCAGTCCGCCAAGGGCCACCGAAAGCCAAGCCGAGTCCAAAGGCGCCCACGACCATTGCATCGCCCATCGAGCCTTGGAAGAAGGATCCACCAACCACCAAGCCCCTGCCGGCACCAACAAGACCCAAAGCCATTGGGCTGAAGAGGATAACCAGGTGGAAATCAAGACCCTCGGATGTTGATCCTTTGGATAAAAACGACAACGGCCGGCAAACTCCGTTAACCTAGCAGGAAACCATAGCGACCCCAAAATACCATAACATAGAATTGGAATATTCTTCTGAACCCTGTTCCACCAAGACCGATGGGGGCCCTCATCATCTTCCATGAATAGACTCCATTTGATCGCATCCACCACCAACCCCAGCAGTGGAAGTACGATAACAGCCACCAAAAGACGCCAACCATTGGCCAACCACCACATGGATGAACCGATCATCTTAACCACCGCCGGCACGTTCACCAAGGTCCATGTTCCCGACTTTGACCAAAATTGAACCAACAAGGCAGCCAGCCCCAACCATGGAACCAGCCCTAGCCCTACAGACCACCAACGACTTTGGGTCAAACGAACCAAGCCCTCAGGCCACAAAGCCATCCCCTGACTTGGAGCAGTATTTTTGGTCATTCACCACAAAGTAAATGCCCCAAGCACCAACAGCCCGCCTCAGCGACAAAGTAATCCTGGGCATCGATCCAGGTACCCTGCTGATGGGCTATGGCATTCTACGAATCCAGGGGAACCGGGTTTCGCTTTTGGATGCCGGGCATTGGCGATTTCGTTCCACCGATTCCCATCTTTTGAGGCTTAGCCAAATTTTCAAGCAAACCCTCGCCCTCATCCAATTGCATCAACCCGATGAATTGGCCATCGAGGCCCCGTTTTTTGCTCAAAATGTCCAATCTCTGATCAAACTGGGCCGGGCCCAAGGAGCAGCCATTGCCGCGGCCTTGGAAAGAGACATCCCCGTTTTTGAATACCTCCCCAAAAAAATCAAACAAGCCGTCACCGGCAACGGCAATGCGTCCAAGCAGCAGGTAGCCGCCATGCTGGCAACCCTCCTTCAAACACCTACCGACCACTTCAAAAGCGACGCAACGGATGCCCTAGGAGCCGCCTATTGCCATTTCCTACGAATGAACGACCCGACAGCAACAGCGGTTAATTCAACATCCACTCGAACAACCAAACCAAAAGGCACGTCTGGCTCCAAAAAGAAGCAAGCCTGGGAACAATTTTTGCGAATCAACCCCGACCGTCAACTTTAAGCGACCGGATCTGCTTTAAACGTCCGTAGCCCCTTTAAACAATTGTATCCGAGCTCAAAAAACGCCGGATACACGCAGCATGTTCTTGCAATTCCTCCGGGCTGGGACACAACTTGGGACGTGCAAAGGAAAGATCCCCGACCTCATCTAGGGGCACCAAATGAACATGTGCATGGGGTACCTCTAGCCCAATGACCGCCATTCCCACCTTGCGACAAGGAAAGGCCAACTGAATAGCCGGAGCCAATTGACGAACCAAAGACCAAACCGCTGAATAATACGGCTCGGGAACATCGTAAATCGCATTGACTTCGATTTTGGGGATGACCAAAACATGGCCAAATGCCAAAGGGAATAGATCAAGAAAGGCCAAGGCATGCTCATTCTCTGCAACAACATGCGCAGGAATCTCCCTCCGAATAATTTTCATGAAGAGGCCTTCCACTTCACTGAACTTAAAGCGTTATTTCCAAAACCTCGAGACGCATTAACCCCGAAGGCACCTGAACCTCAGCTACTTCACCTACCTTTTTTCCTAACAATCCTTGACCTATCGGTGAACCTACACTAATTTTTCCCGCCTTGAAATCGGCTTCCTTTTCCGAAACCAAGGTGTATTTCATTTCGGCCTGATTGGCCAAATTACGGAGACGAACCGTTGTCAAAGGCTGCACCTTCCCCGTATCTATTTGGGATTCATCCATAACACGTGCCGTCGCAAGCGTCTGTTCCAGCCGTGCAATTTGCATTTCCAACATCCCCTGCGCATCCTTGGCCGCATCGTATTCTGCATTCTCCGAAAGGTCACCCTTGTCCCGGGCTTCCTGAATCTGCCTGGCCATATCGGCCCGACCTTTGGTTTTGAGCTGATGCAATTCGTCCTTGAGCTTCTCAAGGCCCTCGCGGGTAAAAAAAGAAATGGGGGTACTCATAGTATAAAAATAAAGAACGCCCCTGAACGGGGCGTTATTCGAAAATAAATCAAAAATTAAAGACCGTAACGCACACCAAACAAGTGCGTTCCACCAAAAGGACTGGTTCCCCTGAAGGCGTAGTCGAATCCAAAATTGGAACTGTTGAAAGGAGCATCAATGCTGAGACCAAAACTCAAACCTGTATGCACATTTTGGGTGAATTCAGGATCGGAACCCGCATCCTCGTATTGGTAGCCCGCACGGATCGCAGCAATTTTTCCGAACGCATACTCCGCACCCACCCCGTATTGGTCGTTGGTAAAAGAATTGGAGGTGAAGTTGGCGGCGACCGTTAATCGATTCACCTTCTCGGCATCAAAATAAAAGTCGTAAGATCCACCAATGTTCATCAAGGAAGGGAGTTCCAGCGTCTGTGAACGCTGAGACAAGGTCAACGGAACCGTGCTACCCTGCATGACACCGCGTGCAGCAAGTCCATCCCCTGTGAAGGAGATAGGTGTGCCAACATTGCGCAAAGCAATACCGAACTTGATACGATCATCGGGACCCGTGATGTACTGAATCCCCGCGTCAAAAGCAACACCGGATGCATTGACATCGGAAGTTCCTTCCGTAACAATACGCAACGAAGCGCCGCCGTGAATACGATTCGAAAAAGAGCGGGCGTACGATACACCTAGATTAGCAATCGTAGGCTTGAAGGTACCGAGACCACCGTCTGGGTTGTTGACCGTGGTAATATCAATGGAACCCATGTCAACGCTCATCACCGATACAGCCAAAACACTGGATTCATCCAAGCGCTGAGCCAAGCCAAAGGCATTCATGTAGATTTCTGAACCACTCAACCAATTGGTCCTGGAGAAATACAATTCAGTTTTGCCACCCAAGGCCAATCCAGCCACATTCAGGCGCTCAGCTTCAAGGCCCTTGACATTGGCCGAATTGACACCGTACCAACCGGCCTGACGGGCCCATGGCATGATTTGCAACTCGGTTGCACCGGCCTGTCCACGACGGTCCGGATTACCAGCCAAAGCATCAAAACTTGCAGCCGAAACCAACATCAGGGTTCCCAAGCATGCTATACGAAATTTCGTTTTCATCACCACGTCTTAATTTGGGTTTTGGTTAAAGTCGTTTAGAAAGTATCCAGATCCACCGGACGAAGTACGCCAAACCACTTCACGGTTTTCTCGCCGATACCGGGAGCTTCCACGTGAATCAGGTACGAACCACTGGCAATTGGTACTTTGTTTTGGTTCAACAAATCCCAATCAAGGTAAGTAGCGGTCGCGTCGTCTTTGCGCAATGTCCGGATGAGGTTACCATTGAGCGTATAAATACGGACTGTACACTTGGTTGGCAAGTTGGTAATCTTGACACGATTATCAATCTGGCTCACTTCATAATTGGAGGCGCCGTAATACGGATTGGGCACAACGCGAATCAAATCAAGAGCAGATTTTGCTACATCGAGAACTTTTTTGCGTGGTGCGATACTGCGCAAATTCACCAAATAATGAGGATTCCCCTTGTTGATACCTAAACTATCGGTAACAAATTTGGAATATTTCCTGGATATACGGATTTTGGCAGTGTAATCATTGTCAAGGAAAGCCTTACCGGGTCTCAGCAGAGGCACCGAGGTGTAAAGAACTCCGTTGTAGAACAAACGGAAATCAGGTAGTGTCATGGACTTGGGGTTGTTAACCGGTGTAGCAACACCCACTTGCTTGTTCAACTGACGCCAAGTAACATCGGCCTGATCGTAGCGGGAGTTCATGACGTAGATAAAGTGTCTACCACCCATGGGCACCCGGAAATTCTGACCGTTCACCGAGAAAAATGAATCCGTAGGGTTCCACTTCATATCACCGTGCGGATGACCGGCAATGGATGAATAACGGCTATCCTCACCGAAAGAAATATTCAATCGCTCACCGGTTTCCAAGTTGATGGCGTATCCAGGGAACCAAGACAAACCATTGCGCGAATCCCCATCGGGGTTGCCCTCCTTGTCAACCGAAGGCGCTACACGTATCCGGTTACGCAATTGACGGCCTTGGGCAAGGAGTGAATCTTCGCAGGTCTCGATAACACAGGCGCGGGTCCACTTGGACTTGTCTTTGGTAATCACCACATCGACCGAAGCTAATTTGTCAATTTTGAAATAGGAATAACGAACCTCGGGATTCAGCGCGCCGACGCCGGCTACCCCAGGCAAGAAATTCCAAAGTCCAGGCCACCAAGCAGCTGGTGCTGCATAAAGCATCGGTGACCAAGTACCACCGCGAACTTGCGGATTGGCACCTTGGCCTGTCCACTCATCTTCAGCGATGTTTTCAAAGAAACGCTGTGGATCTCCGGGGGGTATCAAACCTGCAGGATTCTGAGGCGTCGAATCCGAGCGAGGTGTTCCACTACGAATCCAGTCAAAAATTTCGAGACGCTCATCGTCCGGTAGGAAGGAGAGCCAAGAATTTTGAGGGTCTTGGTATTGGAAGGTGGAGAATAGAACCCCATTTCCGCCGGCTGGATCATCTCCGGGGTTCTTGGAATTTCGGATGGTGGCGCTTAGACCAATCCGCTTGAAAACAGCGGTGGTTTCGTAATAGCCCAGAATTTGTTCATTACCAGCCACCAAAACCGTATCAGAATAAATGGTGTCCAAAGCCGCTGAACCGGTATCGCCCAGAACAACGTACCAACGACCTTGATCGTCCACGGTTGTGGCCGAACCTGGCGTTCCCTTGTACATGAACAAACGCATATCGGCCTCCGGCACGGCGGTTGGATCAATGACCTTGAGGTTGATTGGCGCGGCATTTTTCTTGTAAAGCGGCGTGGGCATAAATCCGTTTTCCAGAATAGTCAACACGTCCATGCTATCAATTTCAATGATATTGCCGCCGTTGCCGATTCCTTCCATGCGGCGAACTTCGGGTTGATCGCCGTAAACGCTGTTCAGGACTAGACCATCAAAGGTGGGCTCTGACTTGTGCGGTATACCCGTGTAGGTTTTGACATTGTTACGACCTGCTAGGTATGGCTTCTGCTGACCGGTATCCGTTACGATATCGTAGCGAGCATAATTGTTATAACCGTAGGCAATAACCGTGTAGTAATACTTTTTGAAGTTCACCAACTGATCGGAGCCTTCGGCAAACGCATCCCTGTTGATTTTGAGGGTCATATTAACCCCTTTGTTGGTGCCGTTCACGGCCAGGAAGGGTACAGACTGTTCCAGTTCAGCATCAAATACCCAGTTGACAATACGGTCGACTGAATTTTGGATATCCCCCTGATAAACCATTCGAGCCTTGGACTGGTCATCCAATTCGCCGGTACTCACATTGGAAGCGGACAACTGGTAAACTTTGAAGCCTTCGAACTTATAAACTGAATCGTAAGGCGCTTGGCCGGGAGGTCGGTTATCATTCAGTGCCTTGATGACAGGATCCAATTCACGGTAACCCAAACGGTAATTATTGCTCGTTGGCTTGTAGGAGAAAGTAAGAATTAACTCCTGATCAAGTTCGGTGATATCAACATCCGGAGCATCCGGTCCATCGATGGTTTTGAAACAATTATCAAACAAAGCCTGGGACTTGGAGTCGGCCTTTAACAGCAAATTGAAAGAGCCTCTGGCGCCACCTGACGAAGCACGTGCCCAAACAACACCAATGGTAACATAATTAACAGCACCCGGTTGCAGGGTGAAAGGACCGGCCGACTGAACAAAACGACGGTCAGCAGGTACGTTGGGGTTTGCACCGGGTCCAGGTGCGTTTTCACTCCAATCAAACGGTGTTGCGATAGGGTTCTGACACGAGCCGCCTACACCCCAACCGTATTGACGATCGGATGCGCCAGGGAACATAAGACCACTGTTGATGGTGGGCTGTGAACCGCCCGAACCCGGATAACCATTACCCCCGTAAACCATGCGGGTATTATCCCTCCAACGACCAACCATGTAGTTGTATGCATTTTCGGCCGTTGTTGGATTTCCGTTGGGCTGACCATCGTTGTTGAAATACAAGAACTTAGCCATGATAATCCGCTCGGTACGTGGCTCAGGATCGCAACCACCCGCTACAAATTCATCCACCGTGCAATCCCGGTCGTTGTCAATTCCGTCCATGGGGTCTGCAAAAGGACCCTCAAAAAAGTCAATACCAATGGAAGGAGGGTTTGCACCGTAACCTTGAATACCCTCGTCGTCGTCGTCACCATTGTAACAAATACCCAAACCTCGGGGTACATCGCAACCAACAAAGTCATCGGTGTAATTGCCCAAATCAGGGTCCGCCCATTGCGCCATAAAGCAGGAATCCAGTCGAATCGTCGAGCGATTGATGATCTTGTTGTAATAAAAGGTCATGTTGTTCAACTCATCGTTGGACTGGTATCCAAACGCCTGCGTTTGAATTTCCATCCCGATGGGCGTCGAACCCGAACCCGGCGTATTGCCCTTGTCATTGGTCACGAACCAAATGCTCTGGTCCCCGTAGATAAAGGGGTAGTCTCCACCATCCGGCGTATAGGCGCCGTTACCATCCGCGTCCACATAAGGGGCCATGTTCGGGTCTTGTCCGGCAGTCAAATCACCGCTGACAGGCCACTCTCGAATAACCTGCGGTATCACATAATTGGGGTCGGCCGTCGAAATCGCGTTGATATGGTCTTGGACCTGACGACGATTCAGCTTCCAATGTTTGTCCCAGATCTTGCACTGGTCGTTGGTAATGGTCGCATCCACCAAAGACAAAGGACCCGCCCACCAGCCGGCACCCAGAACCGTCGCCTGACGATAGGTCTGGGCTGCAATTTTGAGCAAACCGTTGGCATCAATCCCCCCTACCCAAACGGAACCAGCAAAAAGCGAATGCTTTTTGGGGGCCGTTGGATCATCCAACTTTGGGATTTCGTAGCGTGCGTTACCGCTTCCTCCCTGGTCCCACCAATAGTCGTTACCTCTCAAAATCATCGCACGGACATTGTTAATGTCCAAGTTGACCCTGGAAGCGGGAGGATTGCAAGTGGCTGCAACCCGTGCAATAAACTTACGGGCATCTCCCTCGGCCCTTGTGGGAACATTGAGAGCTTCCCGAGCCTCGGCACCCCATAGGCAGGACATTAGACAGGTGACTAAAAGAATTCGCTTCATAGCTGCTTGATTTCTATAAGAGGATGGTTCTAAAAAAGGAGGCGATTGGGGAATTAGAAATTAAGACGAACGCCCAAACGAGTACGACGTGGTAAAGAGAAGTTCCCAGGATCGGCCATGGAAGCCCGGTACAAATCGTTGAACGCCTGACGATTGATCACAGAAGCCAGCTGCTGAGCGCCTAGGCTGCTAGTCAAGTAACCATCGTCGGTGGGGTCACCGGTGAATTGATAAACACCGGTTATGTTACGGTTATCAAAGAGGTTGATAATCTGCAGATAGACGTTGACAGAAGCTTCGCGGGGTTTGCCATCTGCTTTGCGGCCCATGGTAAAATTGAAATCCTTGTCCACACGGAAGTTCATACGGAACTGCCAAGGCAGACGTGAACCATTAATACCACCCTTGAGGGTCGTACGGCCGGTCAATCCACCAGCGGCATCACCATCGGGGGTCACAATGGTCTGGCGAGAATAAGGTGTTCCTGAAATTGCATTGGCTACAAAATTGAAACCAACCCCTTCAAGCAATCCAAAGCCGCCAATTCTGGGGCCATCATACGTCTTACCTGTACCAAAACGGAAGTCCAAATTGGCCACCAAACGGTGACGAGCGTCAAAGCTCAATGGAATAGGAGTACGCAAATTGTCAATACCGGCCTGAATAATATTGGCTGCTTGGTCTGGCGCCGAGCCGGTACCATCCGCAAACTGCAGGGTATAACTGGCGTTGAGTCGAACATTACCGGTACGACGCAAGTCGTAGGTCAAAGTCAATCCCTTCACCGTACCAAAATCAATGTTTCCGTAGGTCTGGTAATCCGCTGGGAATGCAAAGGGCACGTTGATGATTTGGATCATGTTCCGAAGTTCACGATAAAAAGCAGCGATGGTCAACGCGGATGTCTTGTTAAGGCGTTGCTTGAAACCCAATTGGTAATCAATGGTGCGCTCTGGTTGTAGGTTGGGGTTGTTAATGGTACCACCAACCTGCCGTAGGAAATAATATTGACGGGGGTCAAAGCGACTGAAAGCACTCGGGCGTTGTGTTAGTACATCGTAGTGGGCAAAGAATTGGGCCTCGTCCGAAATCGGGAAAGAGAAGGCAACACGTGGCATCCAATTCACCTGGGGTGTATAGTCCGTGAAGGCATCGGCCCGTACGGCTATCTGGTTCGGATCCTTGAGCCAAGGAATGACCGTACCCGTTGCAGAGGCTGCAGCAATACCCGAAGCATTCCGGATTTCAGCGCCTTGGGCATTGTACCAACGGTTTCCGTTCCGGTAGCCCAGGATCGCCTTGTTGGCCGCATTGTTATCGTTGATATAAACAACAGCCGAACCAGGAACAACGGATGGATGACTTAGGCCGGCCGTATTGGGATCGGCCTCGAGATCGTTGATAGTTTTGGCCGTGTACAACAAAAAGGGATCCTGTAGAACGGGCTGGTTGGCGTCAAAACGGTCCACCCTCAATCCAACACGGAATACCAAGTCATCAAAGTCGAACTTATCCTCGATATAACCTGCCGCGTAGACCGGAGCAAATGCAGCAATCGGGCGGTTCAAAGAATCGGTGAAAAAGTCCAAGCGGCCAGGCTGGTTGGACAATTTGTTACCGAGGTAATCATACCCGAAATAACCAACAAACGAGTTACCAGCATTCAACAATTCATCTGCAGAGAAATAACTCAACTTGAGCTGATCCGGATTCAAATCATCAATTTGGATGAAGTCACTGGCACCACGGCCCAAAGAGGCACGAAGGTTTTTGTCGAACATGGATTGATTGGATGCAATCAAACGATTCCATAATACCGTGTCGCTGAGAGGGAAGCCGAACGAGTCAACATCCACAATGGGATTCCATGGCTTATCAAAATCCAAGATATGTTGGTTGGTCAAAGCCCGGGCTTGTCCCCATAGACCGATGGTGCTTGCAAAAGGATTCATATTGTACGAGCGATCGATTCGCTGGTCGTACTCAAAACCAAACTTCAAGGAGTGACCTCCGATGTCAGCCGAAGAAAAGAGTGTCATCCGGTAGGCATCGTTGTCGTTGAAGGAATAACCCCCAATTTGGCGACCCGACTCGTTCCAAATTCCGTAAGCGGTTCCTGGCCGCAATCCGTTGGTGAGACCGCCATTCAAGCGAACATCCGAAAGACCGTTAATGCCAACATTGGTTGCTGTCAAAAGGCCATCCGTATTGGTGCGACCACCAATCGTATTAAAGAAATCAATGCCCCAATTGGCCAACAAGGGATCAATCCCCAAGGCCCAGGTTTGGTCGTAAACCAAGTTGGTTTCCCTGTAACCTTGCAAAGAAGTCAATTCAAATTCGACGGTATCGCCTGCAATTAGGAAAGGAACGGATTCGGTCCCAAATTGGGGGGTCAAATCATAACGAAAACGTCCAACGTACCCGTAATTAAAAGGGTTGCGGCCCAAGGCGTCTCCGCCGTTGGTAGAACCCGTTGATTTGGTATAATCGAACTGAACCTGGTAATAAGCATTGCGAATGAGTCCGTCCTGCTTTTGGTCGGCTGAAGCAAAATTCTGGCGAAAACGCGCATAACCGCGGATGGTCTGGTTCTCGTTGTTCCCCATGTTGTCGGGGTTCATCATCGAATAAGCGCGGGTATAGGCCTTGCCCCAGGTGCGGTCGTAGTTTCCACCCACCGTCATCGAAACACTGGTACTGGGTTGAAAATCTACTTTGCCCGCAATGGAAACACGGTTTCGGTTGGCATTGGGGCGGACGCGAATCAACTCGTATTGGTCTGCAGTTACAAACTCGGAATTACGCTGAATTCCGGTTCCAAAAATGGAGGGACGGTAGGGATCGGCCTGCAATTTTTTCAATTGGTCCGGAGTCATGGTATAAAGACCGATGGCCGAAGGAGAGGCATCCACCTGTGTTTCGGCTTCACCGGAAAGGAAAAAGCCCAGGATGGACTTTTTGGTTTTGGCGTCTACCTGCTTGGTAATCAATGGGCCCGAAAAATTGAGGGCAAAAAGATTGTATCCGTAGGGCTCTAGGATTTTGGCCGAGCTCAATACTTCAGCTCCTCCAAAATAGGTGCTGGAAGGACCGCGGGTTGTGATGTTAATGATACCGCCGGTGGCGTCCCCGTATTGGGCAGGAATACCACCCGTGATAACGGTGGTCTGTTCAATGGCCGCGTTGGGCAGGTTGGTGGAACCCCGAACACGGATACCATCAATAAAATATTCGGTGCTGGATGACCTGGATCCACGGATGTTCAAGGCCCCTCCTTCGTCCGCCTGGAATACTCCGGCGGTGGTGGCCGCAATCGAGTTCACATCCCGGGTTGGCAGGGCCGCAATTTCTTCGCGGGTTACGGTACCCCCCGTTGAGGTTTCATCCTTGGAAATCAAGGGGACCTCGTAATCAACGACGTTGATTTCTCCCAGGTTCACACCGGATGACATCTTGATGTCCAAAAACTGGCTACGGTCCGCCGTGATCACCAAGCCCCGAACGACCTCGGAATTGTAACCTACATAACTGACCTTAATATCGTATTTGCCCGGTGTAAGGGCGCCAAATTTATACTTTCCGTCAATATCGGTGGTGGTTCCGCCCTTCTGGACGCCATCCTTTTCAATAATAACGTTGGCAAAGGGAATGCCTTCCTTGGGCTTGAGGGCATCGACCACTTTCCCCTGAACCGAACCGGTCCCAGCCTGCCCCCAAGCAGAGGCGGAATACAAACCAAACAACAAGAGCGCGAGGTACCTTTTCAACTGCATATGCTTTATTTTGAAGGCTATAGTTCAATGTTAGGTTCGGGACGGCCAAGGTTTAGCCTACCCAAAAAAGGATTAAAACACGAACTTAGGCACAAATCAAGGATTTTAGGCCCATTTGGTCATCTAAATTTAACTTTTGAAGAACTACATCCCCCCCCGCCAAGCCCATTCATCACCTTTACCCATAGACCCCCTTATCGACGATGATGCCCCCCAACCAAACCCCATCTCTCCTGCAAATCTTGGGCACCCGTTTACCCCTCATCCAAGCCGGAATGATATGGTGCAGTGGCTGGGAATTGGCCTCAGCGGTGAGTATGGCCGGTGGCCTGGGCACCCTTGGGGCCGGATCCATGCGCCCCGAAGAGCTTAGGAGGCAGCTGGAACAGATGCAAGAGGCCTGCGATCGGCCTTTTGCGGTGAATTTGCCGCTTTTGTACCCCCAAATTGAGGACCACATGGGTCTCCTAGTGCATTTCAAGGTTCCAGTAGTGATTACTTCGGCCGGTAGCCCCGCCAAATGGACTTGCTACTTGCAGGATAGGGGCTGCAAAGTCCTTCATGTCGTGTCCAGCACCCGCTTTGCCGTCAAAGCCCAAGAGGCGGGGGTGGACGCCGTCATTGCCGAAGGCTTTGAGGCGGGGGGTCACAACGGCCGAGAAGAAACCACCACCCTCTGCCTGGTACCAGCCGTACGCAAAGCCATCGATGTTCCGTTGGTGGCGGCCGGTGGAATCGGTAGCGGTGAAGCGATTGCAGCTGCGCTGATGCTGGGAGCCGATGGGGTCCAAATCGGATCTCGCTACGTGGCGACCCCAGAATCTTCGGCTCATCCCTTGTTCAAGTCCAAGATTCTAGACGCCAAGGAAGGAGATACTCACTTGGCCCTCAAAGGATTGACACCCGTAAGATTGTTGGATAATCCCTTTGCTCGTCATGTCAAAACAGCCGAAACCCGAGGCGATGGGCTCGAAGATCTCCGGGAACTCCTCGGACGTGGACGGGCCAAAAAAGGCATGTTTGAAGGGGACCTCGAAGAGGGTGAATTGGAAATTGGACAGGTTTCTGCGCACCTAGACGAACTTAAACCCGCTGGAGCTTTGACCAACCAACTTTGGGAGGAAGCCCTGCAGCGATTGGAGACCCTGTCCCAACTCCAAGTCCTGCGCCGTAACCTGTCCTAAGCCATCGAAGGGGTGGCAGGCCCTAGGATTTCCAACACCGTCCGGAAGGCCTGGGCCCGGTCCCCGAACCGATGATGATGTTCCTGGCGCAGGGCAGGCGCATGCTCCTCGAGATAGGTCTGTAAGTGGCTTCGATCCGTACAAAAATATTGAACAGCGTAGGTCTCCGTGCCCGGTTCCGGTGTCGGTTCCATGAGTCGACAGATCCGATGCGAAACAAAAAAACCCGTGGCCATTACCTCGGGAATATGGGTCTGATTCATCCAGTCCAGCCAGGCGGTTGCCAGGTCTTCTTCAACCATAACCGTAACATTGTACATAATCATAAGGATCCTTCGGGGCTTCGGTCTCCCCTTATTTTTCGTATCCGTTTTCTGGCCTCTGGGACAAAGGCCGAATCTGGATATTTTAACATTAGTTTTTCGTATAAATCACGGGCCCGTTGAGCATCGCCCAAGTGGGTTTCCCACAAGCCACCCCGCCTTAGGCAGGCATCGTCCGCCCAGACCTCGTCCCCAAAATTCGCCAAGACCGATCCGTAGGCCGTATCAGCCTCGGCATAGCGGCCTAAACGCTCTAGCAAGCTGGCTCTTCGCATGTACAAATCGTCGCCCAAGGCATGGCCCCGCAGCGTGTCTAACAAACTATCAGATATGGCCAAAGCGCGCTCGTATTCGCGGCGAAACACCAAACGATCCAGAAGCGCCAAACCCTGCAATGGCAAGGTGCTGGTATCCAAATCATAATGGTCATGAATGTTGATTGACCAAGCCATTGCGTCGTTGGCCATCCGCGTTGTTGTACTCCCCTTGAGCACATCAAACTGGGCGAGCGACCAAGCAAATTCGTGTTCAAAAAACGATAGCCTAGCGTTGCGGAATTTGGCTTGATGCCCTAGTGGCTGGTTGGGAAAATCACGCTCAACCTGGCCGTAAACCAAGGCCGCTTCCCAATATATTTCATCCAACAAATAAAGATCTCCCAACAACAGCTTTACCTCTCCCAAAGCCTGCGATTCTCCTCCTTGTTGTATGATTTGTTCCAACAAATCCATGGCTTCTTCGTTCCTCCCCAAATCAAAGGCCAACAACTCGGCATAGCCCGAAGCAATGCGTAGGCGATTGGCAGAGGGTTGGGGCTGTCCCAAAAGGGCCTGATAGGCCTGAGCTAGGACCGTCATGGAGTCGCGTTGGCTCTGGGGCTCGGCCCGAAGGAGTTGGGCGCAGACCCTGAGCTTCTCGGTTTGGGCCTCCAGGCCCATCAGCGTCCCCGCCGCTTGCTCCCCTACATAGTCCAGCATCGGCAGGCAGGCCTTCCAGTCTTCGTTTTCGATCGCCACCCTGGCCAGGTTCAAGACCCGACGTCCCTTTTCGCGGAGCCGCAAATCCAAAGCGCGGGCGTGGGGGAAGGCCTCGGCAAAATCCTTTTGTTGCACCAAATACCAAACCAACAATTCCCCCCAAATCCACTCATCAGGGACCTGGCGTAGTCGCCGGATGAGCGCCGTGCGCAGGCCATCCATTTCGTCGGCCTCCAGTTTTTGTTGGAGGCTGTATTGCACCGTCTCAAGGGCTTCGGGTTGGGACCGCAAATAATCCAGGTAATGCTCAATCATGGCGGCTTTTTGGCCTGAACCAAAGGCCAAATCAGCCAATTCCATGGCAAAGGCCGCGGGATTCCCCGCCATAACACGGCCGCGTTGGTAGGTTTTTTCGGCCCATTCGTTCTCAGCACGGACCCGAAAAGCCCCGGCCAAGATCATAACTTGGTTGGGCTCCCCGCTGCATTGGTTGACCAGGCCCTCAAAGAGCCGAACCGCCTCCTCGGTACGGCCCCGCAAACGCATTGCGTGCCCCCGATCCACCTCGTAATGAACCGAACCCTTCCAGCGGCGCCCCGTTCGGTAGGCCAATTTCTCGGCCTCTTCCCATGCTTTGCCTTGCAATAAGCAGGCATAGCTGTACGCATAGGCCGTGGAATACCATTCGGGATGGGTCAAAAAAGGCTCCAAAACCCGTAGGCAAGCCTCCCATTCTTGTTTTTGAAAGTGCTGAACGCCGATTTGAATTTCGGCTGGCTGAAGGCTTTGGGCCCGCAGGGGCTGACCCATCCCCATCAGCAACATCAGGGCACAAAACAAAACGATTTTCATCCATGCAATGATAAAGCAAGGGGACGCATGCGGGATGATGTAATTTCGTGTCTTCATGGCCAAAACCAAACGCAGTTTTCGTTGCCGGGATTGTGGAGTCCACACCCCCCAATGGTCTGGGCAATGCCCCTCCTGCCAGGCTTGGAACTCCCTGGTTGAAAGTTTGGACCCAGGCCAGGCCCAGGCCAAGCCGGACCGACGCAAAGCTTCCGGGGATTTAATCCACGGACAAGGCGAGGTTCAGGCCATCGACCAAATCGTTTTGGAAGAACAATGGCGCATTCCTATTCCCGACGGGGAATTGCACCGGGTCCTGGGGGGCGGCATGGTCCCCGGAGGGCTTTGTTTGCTGGGCGGTGAGCCCGGTATCGGCAAATCCACCCTGCTGCTTCAGCTGGCGTTGCGCCTCACCGATCTGACCACCCTCTATGTCTCCGGCGAAGAGAGTCGACAACAAATTCGCTTGCGAGCCGAGAGGCTGGGGTCGTTGCACCCTCGTTGTCTGTTGTTATGCGAAACCGAAACAACGGCTATCTTTCGGGCCATCGAAGAAACACGGCCCCAATTGATCTTGGTGGACTCCGTTCAAACCCTTTACCAACAAGAATTGGACTCAGCCCCGGGAACGGTGGCCCAGATTCGACATGTGGCAGGGGAATTCATGCAATACGCCAAACAAAACCAGGTCCCCGTCATCCTGGTGGGCCATGTCACCAAAGACGGAAACCTGGCAGGACCCAAAGTCCTGGAACACCTGGTAGACACCGTGTTACAATTTGAAGGGGATCGCCATCAATCGTACCGCCTTTTGCGAAGTCTCAAAAACCGTTTTGGAGCAACCCACGAATTGGGAATCTATCAGATGGACAGCGACGGCTTGAAGGAGGTGCTGAATCCCTCCGACCTACTCATGAGTCGGCATTGGCAAAATCGTTCGGGTATAGCGATTGGCAATACCCGCGAAGGCAACCGCTCGTTGATGGTTGAAGTTCAGGCCCTGGTTTCTCCATCCAATTTTGGCCAATCCCAACGCAACAGTACGGGCTTTGAACACAAGCGCCTCCAAATGCTAATTGCCGTTCTCCAGAAAAGGTGCCGCCTTCCCTTGTCCCAACACGATATTTTTTTGAATCTCGCCGGCGGATTGGAAACCTCCGATCCGGCCTTGGATTTTGCGGTCTGCGCGGCCCTCGTTTCCTC
>JAIXRA010000108.1 GCA_027485465.1 Bacteroidota bacterium
CAAGAGCGGGGACTCCGCTTTGGGATCGAAATCGACGGCGGGGTGGACCTGTCCAATGCCCTCGCGTTGATGGAGGCCGGGGCCAATGTTCTGGTGGCCGGTCAATCGGTGTTTGGTCAAGCCGATCCGGCCGGAGCGGTCCGCTCTTTCAAGGCCCTTTGGGGCTGAAAAGCCTGTGGGGTTGAAGCGGTCCTTCTTTGCAAGCTTTTGTTGGGTGTGTCTGCTGTTATGCGGAACCCTGAACGCCCAAACAAATCAGAATTCCGGGCAGCTGATCCTGCCAACCCCCGGCGACTCAGCGACCCTGCGGGGTCAAGTTTTCGATCGCAACAACCAACCGCTGGCCGGGGCGACCCTGGGCATTGCGGGGACCAGCATGGGTACCAGCACGGATTCCAAAGGCCGGTATGCCTTAAGGGTACCTGCCATGGTGCCGTTGGAACTGGAACTAAGGTTTTTGGGATTTGCAACCCAGCGTCGCAACGTGACGGCACGCCCCTCCGAAACCATCCCATTGCGTTGGCTCATGGAGGCATCGGTGGTGGATTTGGGCCAAGGTGTGATCGTCGAAGCCGAGCGGGCGAGTCAGCCGGGCGTTGCCAAAATCAATCCCTTGGTCAGCCGGCGTCTTGCCAACCCCAGCGGGAATTTTGAAACCATCCTCCAAGCTTTTGGGGCCCGTTCCCAACAGGAATTTTCGTCCCAATACCAGGTACGTGGTGGGAATTACGACGAGAACCTAACCTACCTGAATGGAATCGAATTGTACAGACCGGTTCTCATGCGCAGTGGGCAGCAAGAGGGACTGAGTTTGATTCACCCGGACCTGGTGGAGCATATTCATTTTTCGGCCGGGGGTTTTGAGGCCCGCTATGGGGACAAGATGAGCTCGGTGCTGGATGTGACGTATCGACAGCCCCGCTACAACAGCGGCACCGTTCAGGCGGGTTTAACCGGAGTATCCTTGGCAGCCGAGGGCGTCCTGGGAACCGAGGGTCGCTGGACCTGGCAGGGGGGACTGCGCTACCGTACGCTGAATTCTTTGCTGCAAAGCCTGGATACCCGAGGGGAGTACCGTCCTGTTTCCACCGATCTGCAGGCCCTGGTTTCGTACCGGCCCAACCCACGCTGGTCTTGGAACTGGCTCAGCCACGTCGGCCAAAATGTGTTAGCGGTGATCCCCTCCAATCGCGAAACGGTTTTTGGAACGGTCAAAAACGCCCTGCAATTGCGGGTGTTTTTTGATGGGCAGGAATCCATGCGCTTTGCCAACGCCACGCACGGAACCAGCCTTGTCTACCGACCGCATGCCCGCCTGAGTCTGACCCAATCGGCTAGTTTTTATAGCGGTAACGAGATCGAGCGCATCGATGTGGAGTCCGCTTGGTTGCTTAATCAGTTGGATGCCAACCTGGGTTCGGAGAATTTTGGGAATGTGTTATTTACCCGGGGGGTCGGGGCCTTTCAGCAATACGCCCGCAATCAATTGTTGATTCAGGTGGGGGCCTTGGAACACCGGGGCACCTGGCAAAGCGCCGATGCCAAGCATTTGGTATCGTGGGGCCTGCGTGGCCAGATGGAGAACCTGGATGAGTACCTCTGGGAATACACCCTGGTGGATTCGTTGGGTTTTTCGCTGCCATCGCAACAAAGCCAAGACAGCGCCGTGCAGGTTTTTCGGTTTGTGAGTGCCGATCAAACGATGGCAACCCGGCGTTGGTCGGCCTTTGGCCAGGATCAAATCCGATTGGACCGCGATGGGCGCTGGCGCCTGAATCTGGGACTGCGCGTTCAGTCTTGGTCCTGGAACCGTGAAACGGTTTGGAGTCCACGTGTTCAGGTTTCCTGGAAGCCCCTTTGGGTCAAGGATTGGGCCTTTCGCGGGGCCCTGGGCCTTTATGCGCAGCCGGCCTTTTACCGGGATGCCCGCTTTCCGGATGGTCGCATCAATCCCCATGTCCGGGCCCAGCGGGCCACCCACGCCGTGTTGACGGCGGATCATCGTTTCAAAGCCTGGGATCGGCCTTTCCAATGGGTGATGGAGGCCTATTACAAAGACCTGCGGGGCCTGATTCCCTACGAAATCGACAATATCCGGGTCCGTTATTTGGCCGAAGCCCCCGTGAATGGTTATGCCGCCGGCGTTGACCTGCGCATTCATGGTGAATTCGTTTCCTCCATGCAGTCCTGGGCCACCTTGTCCTGGATGAAAACCTCCGAGCGGCATCCTGTCGCGGGCTGGATCCCCCGGCCTACGGATCAACGGGTTCAGCTGGCCTTGATGTTCCAGGACTACCTACCGCCGTACCCCGATTACAAGGTGAACCTCAACCTGGTTTTTGGATCGCGGTTACCCTACGGGCCCCCGGACAACGCCCGCCTCAAAGACACCCTTCGCATGCCCTCCTATCGACGGGTCGACATCGGATTTAGCCGGATTCTTTGGGGGGCTACCGCCCAGAAACCCCTGCTTCGTGGATCAATGGCGCGGACGTTTCGTTCGGCCTGGCTCAACCTGGAAGTCTTTAACCTCCTGCAAGTCAACAACACCGTGTCCTATACTTGGCTCTACGATACCCAAGGTTATCAGCAGAATGTCCCCAATTATTTGAGCGGACGGGTTTTGAACCTTCGCTTGGTGATGGAGTGGTAAAAAGCCGGCTTGTTGCTATATTTGCAGTC
>JAIXRA010000093.1 GCA_027485465.1 Bacteroidota bacterium
ACCAACCAAAACCTCAACAACCTAAATTCAAAGTTATGACAACGATTACAGGACTCGCCGCTATTGGAGCAGGACTCGCCGCCATGGGCGCTGGCATGGGTATTGGCCGCATCGGCGGTTCAGCCACCGAAGCCATTGCTCGTCAGCCCGAAGCAGCCCCCAAAATTCAGACTGCCATGATCATTGCCGCGGCCCTTATCGAAGGGGTTGCCTTGTTCGCGGTGGTTGTTGCCCTTTTGGTAGCCTAAGGAGGTCTCCATGGACTTGGTAACCCCTCAACTGGGTCTGCTGGTCTGGCCTGCCCTTTCGTTTTTACTCCTTTTGCTGGTTCTCCGCAAGTTTGCGTGGAAACCGATTTTGGATTCAGTCAACGAAAGGGACGCCCAAATCAGACAGGCCCTCGATGCAGCCAAAGAGGCCCGCAACGCCATGGTGCGCTTGCAGGCTGATAACGAACAATTGATGGTCCAGGCCCGTGCCGACCGCGATCAGTTATTGACCGAAGCCAAGAAGACCCGGGATCATCTCCTCTCCGAGGCCAGAACCAAAGCCGAAGAAGAAGGCAAGCGCCTTTTGGACCTCGCTCGTCAGGATATCGAAAACGAACGCAAGGCTACCTTGACGGAGGTTCGAAATTTGGTCGCTGCATTGTCGGTGGATGTTGCCGAAAAGTTACTGCGCAAGGAACTTCAGAAGGACGAGGCCCAAGAGGCCTACTTGCAACAGCAACTCCGAGAACTCCACATCCCCGCCCGCTAATCGCAACTCAAGCCATCCCTCGCTGAACCCCCCTAAACCATCCCGCTGAATGAACAACCCACGCATTGCAAAACGATACGCTGTTTCGTTGCTTCGCTTGGCCACCGAGCGGGGCTGCGCCGATCAAGTTTACCAAAACATGAAGGATTTGGCAGGTGCTGTGCGCAGCAACCGGGATTTGGACCGTATGTTTCGTTCGCCACTTATCAAGGCAGACGCCAAAAATCGTATCCTAGGCGCCTTGTTTGCGGGATCTTTTGATTCCCTCACCATGTCCTTTTTGGAATTGGTGGTGCGCAAGCATCGCGAAGCCGAAACCGGAGGGATGGCTCAAGCCTTTGTTGAATTGTTTGAACAACAAAAAGGAACCGTCCGAGTTCAGGTCACTTCGGCCCAAGCCATGGATGATGGCAACCGAAAGGATTTGGAACAACAATTGCGCAACGCCTTGGGCAACGGCGTTGAATTTGCCTACGCCCAGGACCCCGACCTTTTGGGTGGTTACGTGATGCAGAGCGGTGACCTCCGCGTGGATGCATCGTTGCGCCGGGATTTGAAAGAACTACGTCGGCAGTTTTCCGACAACCCCTATCTCCAAAAATTTTAAATTATGGCACATTTACAGCCGGACGAAATTTCCGCCATCCTACGGGAACAACTCGCAGGTCATCAGTCCCAGTCCCAACTCGAAGAAACCGGAACGGTTCTCCAAGTGGGTGACGGAATTGCCCGTCTCTATGGTTTGACCCGTGTTCAGGCCGGGGAATTGATCGAATTCGGAAATGGAACCCGTGCGGTCGTCCTCAACCTCGAAGAAGACAATGTGGGCGCGGTTCTTTTGGGTGGTTCCGAGGGAATCAAAGAAGGAGATACCGCCAAACGTACCGGCCTGATTGCGTCGATCAAAGTTGGTCACGGTATGTTGGGGCGTGTAGTGAATACCCTGGGTCAACCCATCGATGGCAAGGGACCTCTGCAAGGGGAGACCTTTGAGATGCCGATTGAGCGCAAAGCCCCCGGTGTGATTTTCCGTCAGCCGGTTCACGAGCCGTTGCAGACCGGTATCAAGGCCATTGACTCCATGATTCCGGTGGGTCGTGGTCAGCGCGAGTTGATTATTGGCGACCGTCAAACCGGTAAAACCGCGATTGCGATTGATACCATTATCAACCAAAAGGAATTTTACGAAGCCGGCAAGCCGGTTTATTGTATTTATGTTGCGGTGGGTCAAAAAGCCTCGACCGTAGCCAACATCGTCAAGACCCTCGAAGACAACGGAGCCATGCCTTATACCATTGTGGTAGCGGCCTTTGCTTCGGACCCTGCACCCCTGCAGTTCTATGCCCCCATGGCAGGAGCGGCGATTGGGGAGTATTTCAGGGACCTTGGAAATCCTGCCCTCATTGTTTACGACGATTTGTCTAAGCAAGCGGTGGCCTATCGGGAAGTATCGCTGTTGTTGCGTCGCCCTCCCGGACGCGAAGCTTATCCCGGGGACGTTTTTTACTTGCACTCCCGCCTTCTCGAGAGAGCCTGCAAGTTGAATTACAACGATGAGATTATCGCAAAGATGAATGATTTGCCCGAGTCACTCAAAGGCAAGGTCAAAGGCGGTGGCTCATTAACGGCCCTTCCTATCATTGAAACCCAAGCGGGTGACGTATCGGCCTATATTCCTACCAACGTGATTTCGATCACCGATGGACAGATTTTCTTGGAGTCCAATCTCTTCAATTCCGGTGTCCGTCCCGCCATTAACGTGGGTATTTCGGTGTCCAGGGTAGGGGGGAACGCTCAAATCAAGTCCATGAAGAAAGTGGCCGGTACCCTCAAGCTGGACCAGGCGCAGTACCGGGAATTGGAGGCCTTCTCCAAATTTGGATCCGACCTGGACGCCTCTACCAAGGCTGTTTTGGACAAAGGAGCCCGAAACGTTGAGATCCTCAAGCAACCGCAATACTCGCCTTTCCGGGTGGAGGATCAGATTGCTATTATTTACTTGGGAACCAAAGGCC
>JAIXRA010000138.1 GCA_027485465.1 Bacteroidota bacterium
CGAAACCGGGGGCATGGCTATCCAGAGCGGGGCGCGCGACGGCTCCAATATGAAATTTGCCTTTACCACCAAGAAACACACCCCTGTCCTGGTGCCGGTTCTGGCCTATGGGCCCGGTGCAGAACGCTTTGCAGGTTGGATGGACAATACCGACATCCCTTTGCGCATGGCCGAATTATGGGCCTTACCGCTGCGCTAAAGCGTTTCGATTCCTTCGATTCGCTTGGGGGTCAACGGACCTCCCGGCCCGGAGGGAGCTAAATGGAAAGATCTCTGCGGGGGTCCAAAGCTTGGATGCCGCCTTTCGCATCCCGGGCCAAGGAAGAAACCGCGTTCAAGGGGTCGTGCTCATAAAATAGCAGCCAATTCTCTCGCAAAGCGGTTTCCAGGATTTCCTCTTTTTCGAGCAGGGTTTGGAGGGGTCGAACATCGTAGGCCATGACCCAGGGTAAGGGCAAATGCGCTACGGAAGGCAAGAGGTCCGCACAATAAAGCAGAGTTCGTCCTCCATAGGGCACCATGGGCAACAACATGCCGTCTGTATGGCCATCCACATGGAGGCAGGGGAGACCGGCGGCGTTTTGGCCAGGGGGGACTTCCTGCAGCTGCCCCGAATGGAGGAGCGGTTCGATGTTTTCACGCAAAAAGGAGGCTTTTTCCCGGGCGTTGGGCTTTGGGTAAGACCAAGCCAATTGTTTGGCGCCTACCCAGTAGGTGGCATTGGGGAAGGTCACTTCCAAGGTTTGGCCGTCTTCGCCAATTCGCGTTGCCCCACCGCAATGGTCAAAATGAAGGTGCGTCAGGATGACATCGGTTACCGCCGCCGGGGAAACCCCCGCGTTCTGGACAGCCTGGGCGATATCCACTTCCTCCGAAACCCCGTAACGGTTGCGAAATCGGTCATCTTGCTTGCGGCCCATCCCGCAATCGATCACGATGACCCGATCTCCGTCTTGGACCAGCAAGCAACGGAGGGCCCAGGTGCAGAGGTTGTTCTGATCCGGGGGATTGTGCGTGGACCACATGGTGCGGGGTACCACCCCGAACATGGCACCGCCGTCCAGTTTAAAATAGCCTGTGTGTAAAATCTGTACGTTCATTGAAAAGGTTGGGTCCAGTGGTTGCGTAAATTTGCCTTATGTCAAAAGTAAGCCCTGGAGCCAAAATTCACCTGATTGCCATTGGTGGGGCCGTGATGCACAATTTAGCCCTGGACCTGCAGGCCGCAGGGTACCAGGTCAGTGGTTCGGACGACCGCATTGACGAGCCGGCCCGCGGTCGATTGGCCACGGCGGGCTTGCTCCCGGAGCCGATGGGGTGGGATGCATCCCGGATTACCCCGGATCTGGATACAGTGGTCCTGGGAATGCACGCCAAGGCGGACAATCCCGAATTGCAAAGAGCTTTGGAATTGGGAATCCGGGTTTGCTCCTTCCCGGAATTGGTGGGCGAGATGACGGCCCATCAGCAGCGATTGGTGGTGGCCGGCTCCCACGGCAAAACCACGGTGACCTCCATGGTCATGCATGCGCTACGCTTTCACGGAATCAACTTTGATTATTTGGTGGGTTCGGCGATGCCAGGCTACGAGCGGATGGTTCAATTGGGAACGAAGGCGGCCGCCGTGGTATTGGAAGGGGACGAATACTTGAGTTCTGCTCTGGATCCTCGTCCCAAAATGAGCCATTACAATCCTCACGCTACCGTTATTACAGGTATTGCTTGGGATCATATCAATGTTTTTCCAACACGGGAGTCCTACGAAAACGTTTTTGCCGACTATATCCGATCCCTCGAGCCCGGTGCCGTGCTAATTTATTTCGAAGAAGATCCCATTTTGGCTCGCTTGGTCCAGGAAAACGGGCGGGGTCTTGAACTCAAACCCTACAAAGCAGCACCTTATGTTGTGGAGGACGGGTATACCTTCCTCAAAACCAGTTTAGGCAAAATTCCCTTGCAGGTTTTTGGTCGCCATAATATGCATAACATAGCGGCAGCCAGGCAGTTAACGGCCGTTGCCGGACTCGAAAAGGTCGATTTTTATCAAGCCATTGCCTCCTTTCCTGGGTCTTCACGACGTCTGGAACGCATGCATACCGGCTCCGGTGGAATCGTGGTTCGGGATTTTGCACATTCTCCATCGAAGGTCCACGCTTCTGTTGGTGCTGTGAATGAACAGTTTGGCTCGGACTTTACCGCCGTACTTGAATTGCATAGTTTTTCCAGCCTCAACCCCGATTATATTCCTGAATACAAGGGCAGCATGGATTTGGCCGGTGTCGCCGCGGTGTATGTTTCGGACGAAGAAGTTCGTCGCAAGAAGGGGATACGCTTGGACGAGGACTTTTTGATTCAGGCCTTTGGCCGCAAGGACCTACGCGTTTTTGCGGATCTACAATCCCTCCAAGATTGGATTCGTATTCAATCCGCCTATCGCCCTCTGTTGATGATGAGTTCCGGTTCATGGTCGGCATGGTCATGGGAAAAAGAAATCGGAGATTGGTAGGGGTCTAAAACCAAACACATCATGGAAAACTATGCATTGGGCAACCTAAGCCTTCAAAGGCCTTTGGTCTTTTTTGACCTCGAAACGACGGGCCTGTCGATCGGTAAGGATCGGATCGTGGAGTTCGCCGGGGTCAAACTCAAACCGGATGGTTCGGTTCAGGAATTGATACAGAGGCTGCAGCCCGGGATTCCCATACCGGCCGAGGTTTCCAAGATTCACGGGATTTTTGACAAGGATGTCGAAGACATGCCGACCCTCGAAGAGTTTGCTCCCAAAATCATCCAGTTTTTTGATCAAGCGGATTTGGCGGGCTACAACAGTGCCTATTTCGACTTACCTTTTTTGGTGGATGAAATGCTTCGAATCGACCAAGATTTGGATTTGACTCATTCACGCATGGTGGACGTGCAGGCGATTTTTCACAAAAAAGAACCCCGGGACCTCAAAGCGGCTTTGCGATACTACTGCGGTGCTGAGCTGGAAAATGCCCATTCGGCAGCGGCCGATGCCCGGGCCACTTGCCAAATATTGATTGAACAATTGAATCGCTACCCTGATTTGCAGGGGAATGTGGATTTTCTTCATCGATTCACGGCTCGTAACAACAAATCTGTGGACTTGGCCGGTCGAATTGTCCGGGATGATCAGGGAATCGAAGTTTTTGGATTTGGCAAATACAAGGGGCAGTCCGTTGAGCAGGTTTTTGGTCGGGATCCGTCCTATTATACTTGGATGATGGGCGGTGATTTTCCTCGCCATACCAAAAAAATCATTACCGCCATTCGCCTGAGAGGGGCTGCATCCGGGTCCTTGTCCTGATACGACTTTTGGACCATGCTGGTTGAAACACCCACCGTCCTCGAACATCCTCTGGATCGTGCACTGCCTGCCCCGGGTAAGGGGCCGCGGGTGGCGGTTTACACCTTGGGTTGCAAGTTGAATTACGCCGATGGCTTGTCGATTCGTAAAACCTTTGAGGACCAAGGTTATGAGCCTGTTTCCTTTGAAGAGGGCGCCGACGTCTATATTATCAATACCTGTTCGGTAACCGATAAGGCCGACCGCAAATGCGCCAAGGTGGTTCGACAGGCTTTGCGCTACGCCCCCCATGCCCAAATAGCGGTGGTGGGTTGTTATGCACAGTTGCGCCCCGATGAAATTGCCCAAATACCCGGTGTTACCTTGGTTGCCGGGACGGCTGATAAATGGAGGCTGCCACAGCTCCTTCCGGAGGGCGCGACTCATCGGGTGGTGCGCCGACCGATTCAAGAGGCCTTGGACTTTGTACCGGCCCAAAGTTGGGGTGACCGAACCCGCGCCTTTCTCAAGGTTCAAGATGGCTGCGATTATCCCTGTTCCTATTGCACCATACCAGCCGCCAGGGGCCTGTCCCGTTCCGATCGCATGGATTCGGTCATCCAGCGTGCCCAGGATTTGGTGAAGAACGGTGCGGTCGAAATCGTCCTAACCGGGGTGAACCTGGGTGATTTTGGAAAAGGAAAAGGAGACCGCGATCGTTCTCCCGAAGGACCCCGCCAAGGCTTGGATGCTTTGGTTCGTCGACTCAACCAAGAAGTCGAGGCTGAACGATTCCGTCTGTCCAGTGTGGAACCTAATTTATTGGACGAAGACTTGCTGGTGGCGGTGAAAGAGTCCCCGCGCTTTGTGCCGCATTTTCATATTCCCTTGCAGAGTGGATCGGATACCGTTTTGGCGCGTATGAGACGGCGCTACAGGACGGAATTGTACAGGGACCGTTTGAACCGAATCATCGAGTTGTTTCCGGAGGCTTGCATAGGTGCCGATGTGATGGTAGGTTTTCCTGGTGAAACCGATGCAGAATTTGAATCCTGCAAGAATTTTTTGGACAGCCTCCCTTTGGCGTACCTCCATGTTTTTTCGTATTCCGAACGACCCGGTACCGATGCCATGGCCATGGGTGCAGCGGTTGCCAACGAACAAAGGGCCTTGCGAAACCAGGTCTTGACTCGGTGGAGCCTGGAGAGGGAACGGGATTTTGCGGCAGCATTTCGAGGTAGGACCCTGCCGGTTTTGTTTGAGAACGAAGCCTACCCTGGAACTTCGGGTTCTCCATCGACCATGCGTGGCTACACCCCGAATTACCTTCGCGTTGAAGCGATTTACGATCCCCTGTGGGCGGGTTCGATTGTTCCGGTTTATCTGAATCAGCCGGTTCCAAGTTCAACAGAGGTTCGATGGTCAGGGACCATCGTGGCTTGATCCCATTCAGGCGAACGCTTAGGGTGTGGCAGGACCTTGAGGGACCGGGCAGCCTTGACCCCTCACGGTGGCCTTCCGTGGAGGCGTGTTGGTCCGTAGATCCGGCTTCTGAACCCATTCCTCCAAACTTTTTTCCCAGGTTTGTGGCTCGCTAGGCAGGGTTTTGGCATCCAGCAAAGGTCCCTGGTGCAGGGTAACGGCCCGTTGATTGGTCAGGAGAATCCAAGGTTGCAGTGGGATGCGGTAAACCCGCAGATTGTTGGCTCGGGGATCCCGACGCAGGGCCATCGCTAAATTGTGTTCCAACAAATATTTTAGGCAAGCTTGTTCGCTGAGGCTGGAATCGCTAAAGACCGCAATCCAGTGCACTTGCTCGGTCCATTTTTCTTGGCTCCGCTGCAAGGCGGGCAGGGCACTTTGGGTCGCCGGGCAGCGGGGATCCAAAAAAACCTGAGCCACCAAGGTCTGGGCTTGGGCTTGGCCCCAAAGGCTGCTCATCAGGATCAAGAGCAGGCAAAGCGTTTTGAGCAGGGCTTGCCAAGGTCCTGCCACCTGCCGTAGGTCGGCATTGACCGGTACCAAATAACCAGGGACACCGGCACCTTCGGCCGCTTCCACATCCCGATGTCGGTCCCCAATCATCAGGCATTGCTTGGGATCCAATTGCCAACGATGCAAGGCTTTTTGGATCAGGAGAGGGGCCGGTTTGCGACAAAAACAGGGCTCCATGTTGGGGTGATGGCGGCAGGCATAGATTTCATCCAAAACCACGCCACGGTCGTCCAAGGCCTGGATCATGCGTTGATGGATGCGGTCCAGGTCCTCGTGGTTGTATCGTCCCAATCCGATACCACCTTGGTTGGTGACCACCACCAGCCGGTATCCGGCCCTTTGGTAGGCGGACATCACCTCGGTAATGCCTTCCAAGAGATGCCAGTCTTCGGGACGGCAGGTGTAATCACCAGGGTCGTGGTTGATGACGCCGTCCCGGTCCAAAAAAAGGGCCGCTGGCAAACGTTGGTTTTTGTCTTCCATGCAGGTCAAGCAAAGTAAACCACCAACCCTTAATTTTGGCCATGGACCAGGTATTGATTTTGGATTTTGGTTCGCAGTATACCCAGCTCATTGCTCGGCGAGTCCGTGAGATGGAGGTCTACTGCGAAATTTTGCCTTACCACCGCTGCCCTATGGAACAGGGA
>JAIXRA010000076.1 GCA_027485465.1 Bacteroidota bacterium
ACGTCCCTTGGCGGTGTAAATTTGGCCGGTCATGCCGTCAAATCCTCATCGGGTTGGGCCTCGGCAGGCAACGGAAGCAACAGCTCAGGCTTCAACGGATTGCCAGCCGGTTTTCGGCGAGAGACCGGGGTCTTTGAAGGCATCAACAACCACGCCTACTGGTGGTCCTCTACAGGACTAAGTCTCACCCCGGCCAATGCCTATTACCGCAGAGCCTCTTTTAACGCCTCCAACCTCTTTCGAGACAACAGCCTCAAACGCTTGGGCCTTTCAGTGCGCTGCGTACTGGATTAAGCCACAGGCCTCTTTACGGGTCTTTTGTTTTTAATTTCTCGTAAATATTAGCGAGATAAAGCATGGCGACCCCAAAGCCGACGCCGGTCAAAATAAAAAGCTGAACCATCCCCCCTTCGGCCGAAAACGAAAGTTTGAGCAAGATGGTGGATATCACAAAACTGCTGTTACGAATAATGGTAGGAAATTCTTCGGTGTACAGCAATGAAAACAAGAGTATAAATACATCGCTCAAAATCAGTACCGTAAAGAAATGATCAAAAAATATTGCATTGGGGTCTATCGTATTTCCTGAGCTGACCTGTTGAATCATGTCCTTGGAAGATTCCGCTAGCCACTGCACCAAACTCTGGATAGAAAGAAAGGCAAAAACGAGCAGTAACAAAAGGGATAAGATCTTTTTGGCCCGTATAAATCGTCGAAGATTGGGACCAATCGTATCCTCATCCATCGCCTTAATCCCCTTGAGGCCCTGTTGAATACCGCTAATTTTGTAAAAAACATAAATCATCCCAAAAACAAGCATCACCGCCCCAAGATCCCTCGCCAGTTCAAGGTTGTTCGCTGTTTGAAAAGACCCCGCTTGCAAATCCAGATGAGTCATGTCTTTGAAAATGCCTCGAATAAGAATCAAAGCGATAATTTCGTATTGTTTGCCTATATAAAAAGTCGTGGATTGCCTTAGGTAGTAAATCAACAAATAGGACTCAAAAAACAAGAGGATCGAGAAGGGGGTATAAATCGCATTAATAGGATGCGCCAAGAAATTGGAACTAATCCAATCAGGGAACAGGGTTTTGAGGCCAATGAGACCCAAATGCACCATAAACCCCGAAATCGCAGCATACAAGGTATAACGACCTATTCTGGCCCTGAATCCGGGCTCAAAGGGTACGTTCCAATTCCATTTCATCCAAAAATCATTCAATCTACCTATAGGTAACATTCAACCTCATGAAAGGTTTCTTTCATCAGGTTGGCATAGGAGACGAAAGGAAAGCGTGGGGGAAGGCGCCTGGGCCGTATTCAGAGAAACATCTTAACGGCCTTGGATTCGCAGCGCTTCCAATACGCCGAAAACGAAGGAAAATAGGCATCGACCTCCGGAAAAAGCCATTCCCTCGGGTGAACATGACCGCGGTAATGGAACGTTGTCGGGTGCTCCCGAAAATGCAAGCGATGAAAATCCTCCGCACCAAAAACATCATCAAACGACGAGGATACCCACAAAACTCCGGGGATTTGATCCGAAAGTGCCTTTACCCAATTCATAACACCCTCCGAAACAGGGTATTGACGCATAAATGAAGGCTCCCATAACAAAACACGCAATGGATCCTTATCAGCAAGACCGGACAACCATTCAGGATCGAGGTTGTAAAAATGATACAAAAGCACGGGCCTGTCCGGATTTTCTGTCAGCAAACTTCGTAAGGTTTGGTTTTCGGTAAGCCAATCTCCGGGTAAGGAGGTCTTTAATTCTGGCTTGATCGTCTCCTTTAAGGCGGTCGGAACCTCCATTCCTACCAAATCCTCGTAATACGTATCCAAAAACGTACCCCTCTGCTTTGTGTAACAATATTTATTGATATTTTCCTGATTCGCGTAGTATTTGCGGGTGCTAAAGGCCCCTGCCACCCACTGCCAGCTCAACGCATTGCTGGCCCAATCCCCATCCAACAAATGATAATACATCCAGCGGGCGGGTTCCAACCAATGAGACCCCCCAATATTGCAGGCCAATGCAGCCGTGTACATTCGAACATGGTTGTGCATATAACCGGTGCGATAGAGCTCACCAATCGCCGTGTCCACCGCCTCGATCCCCGTCGCTCCTCCTATCAACGAAGCAGGTACCTGATGATGCCTCACGCCCTCCTGCGGTTGCCGCAGGTCGTTGTTAATCGCGTTCCCTTGGTGCTGCCAAACCCTTTGAAAATAATCACGCCAAGCCAACTCTTTGAAAAGAGATTCGCAAACTTGCCATGAAAATCCTCGCGCCACCAAAGATTCAGCCACCAATCGGGTGCTGATAACTCCCCGGGAAAGGTAGGGCGACAACTGTGTTACAGCACCGTCCATATAATTCCGAGTACGGGAATACGCCGATGGCTGTATTCGAGATACCCTATCCAGGATCTCTCCCAAAACAGGGGACCAACGGGGCTCCTCGCCAAATTCAAACCGAGTTTGCCCTTGCAAAATCAACTTCGCTTGGAAATTTTATTGCCAGAAATACTTCGCTGACGGCTGCAACGAAAGCGATCGATATCCTCGGATCTTTTGTGAAGGTGCTTGTGGCTGACCTTTTGATGAACCCGTTCCCGCCAAAGTTTGAAACTAGAGGCCTTGAGCTCTCGCCGCATCAACGCCACCACATCGGCTTCTGCCAACCCAAATTGGGCAAGGATGGCCTCGAAAGGAGTCCTATCCTCCCAAGCCATTTCAATGACCCGATCGATCTGGGCAGGATTCAAGGCCGCGGAGGTCTTTGGTAAGTTCGCGAACGGCGGATTCATTCTTTAGAAACAAAACCAAGTCCTCTTGGTTTGGTCCCCCGCTCAAAGGAGCTTGCGGACCTCCAGTCCTCGGATGCAAACCTTGCCGGGATCCAACAGTGAAACTTCCATTCGAAGGTGCTGGCCCTCATCAACCGTTACATTCCAAGCCTGCCGCACCCAGGCCTCCCCCGAAACCGATTTTTGAGGATAATCCTCCAGCGTACCTTGGGTTGCCGAAACCGAACCCAAGCGAACCAACCATAACGGGCTGGTGGTGCGCGAATAAAAAACGACTTGGTAAACGGCTGGTCCAAGGTAGGTCCCTCGGTGCAAAAATTCACTGGAAAAACCCGGCACCCGGTTCCCCTTTCCTTCCCAAACCAAGGTCGATTCTACACAGACCGGAGAAGCCACGGAATCAACCCTCCGTCCCCCACCAAAGAGGGC
>JAIXRA010000017.1 GCA_027485465.1 Bacteroidota bacterium
AGCTGTTCCTTGGCGATTTTGAATTCCTTTGGGCCCGGGCAGCGAAGGCGTGGGTTGCTCAGGATGCGATCGATTTTGGTGCGGACTTTGGGCGCTTGCCCTGCATCGCAAGAAAACTGGATGCTCCACATCCCGGAATCCGAATAAGGCGAGTAATGGGCATCGATATCGTAAACCAGGGCTGACTTTTCGCGGAGCTCCATGCTGAGGCGGGCGCTCATATGGTCTCCCCCTAGCCAATTGATCAACAGCGCCAACGCCCAACGCATATCGTGCCGAACCGAAGGGGCACGACCCCCCATGATGCCGTAGGCTTGATTGAAATCCTTGAGTTCTTCGTGCTCCTTTTGACCGCGCAGCGAGCTGGGAGCTTTTCGGCTTGGGGACGATTTGTGGGTTTTGTAGGCCCGCTTGGGTATTCGGTTTTCCAGGGCTTTCAGGATTTCCGCGGCCTCCAAGGGTCCGTGGTAAACAAAGACAGCAGGCTTCGATCCAAAAACAGATTGATAATGATGCCGAACCGAAGCACTGCTTAGGGCCGTCAGGCTGGATTCATAGCCCAAAATGGGGTGAGACAAGGGGTGTTGGCCGTAAACAGCTTTTTCGAAAGCCTCCAAAAGGCTTTCATCCGGGTTGTCGCTGTACATTCCAATCTCTTCTCGAATGACTTTTTGTTCTTTGGCAAATTCTTGATCGGTCCAGCGGGAATTCCACCACATATCTGCCACCAAATCCACCGCCGACCGGCTATGTATGGCCGGGGAGGAAGCATGCAAGACCAGGCGCTCCTTGGTGGTGAAGGCATTGATATCTCCGCCTTTGTTTTCGAGTTCCGTCAGGACTTGCATGGGTCGACGATCTTCGGTGCCCTTAAAAAGCAAATGCTCCAAAAAATGGGTTGATCCAGAGCCTGTGGGTTCATCGTCCCGGCTTCCACAATCGCTGAGCAGAGCCATATGGCTCAGGCTATGGCTTGGTTCGTGCACCCACAAGACGGGAAAACCACGGGACGTGCGCAGAATACGAGGCAAATTTTGAACCACCATCAGGGCGCCAAAGATAGGGCGTTCAAGAGGCCTTCTTCAGGCTCCAAGGCGTATCAATTCGTTTTCAAAGTTGATGAATGTATATTTGACCCCTTCCGATTCGTTGCAAGGCCCTGCCCCGTGCCGGGTTTGTAATGAAGGAAGGTTTAAAGTCCGCCGAAGTGGTGAAATTGGTAGACACGCACGTTTCAGGGGCGTGTGTCGCAAGACATGCCGGTTCGAGTCCGGCCTTCGGCACCAGGCCTGCATCCATGGGGTGCAGGCTTTTTTTTGGCCGAACCATTGCTCTTTGGAGCCTGCTTTTTTGGTTGTTTTTGCGGGTGACTGCGGCCCAGCCACCGGGTACGGTCCGGGTCCAGGGTTGGGTCAAGGACGATCAGGGTCGTGGGGTGGCCTACGCCACCTTGGTTTTTGAACCGGGTCAAATCACCGGCCTCAGCAACGAGAACGGACGCTATGAGGTCTTTCTCCCCCCGGGAGCCTACACGATTCAAGTTGCGCATTTGGGATATCGCCCCCGGCGTTTGAATTGGGAATGTTTCCGCGGTTCAGGGAATGTTATCGAAGGACCGGATTTGATCTTGGAGCCCCGGGTGGTAGCCTTGCAGGAAATCACCGTGAAAGCCGGCAAAGAGGACCCCGCCTACGGTATGATGCGCAAAGCAATTGCCGCGGCACCAACCCATGCCGCTGGTCCTTGGCGGTATACCGCCGAGACCTATGTCAAAGGCCAATTCAAAATCGTGGAAGTCCCCTGGGTTCTGCGCCGGCAGTTGGAAAAAGAGGGACTCAAACAAGGCGTTACCTATGTTATGGAATCCGCCAGTCGGATTAAATACCGCCGCCCTCGAAATTTTGAAGAGAAGGTTTTGTCCCGTCGCTCCAATTTGCCCAAAAGCATGGAGGCCAATTTGAATTATTCCAATATTAATTTATACGAGCCCCAGAGTCGGGATTGGGTATCGCCTTTATCCCCCAAATCTTTTGCCCACTATCGTTTTGAGTATTTGGGTTCCGAAGAAGAAGAGGGCGAGCGATTGCACCGCATTGCGGTCCGCCCTCGCGGTGGGTCTTCCAATCGTTACCGGGGGACCTTGGTTTTGCGTAGCAAGGACTGGAGTTTGGACCGGGTTGAATTGGTTGTGAACAATCCTCCCGGGAATGTCTTTCGAATCGGCAAGCAATACCGCAGGGTTCAGGGTTTTTCGATGCAGACCATGGAAGATCTGCAAATGGAGCTGAGCTTTTTGGGCGCCTCGGCCCGTGTTCGCTATATCAGTTCCATTCGTCGTTTTGACGAAGTGCTGGCCCCGCCGAACCGCTTGCCCTCGGTGGTGTCCTCCCCCAGACCCGTTGGCCCATCGCCTTTATTGACCAAAACCAGGTCGAGCCGAAAAAAAAGCGCTCGAGTTGTTGCGGATTCAGCAGTTGCCGATTTGTCCATGGCGGTGGATTTTGTTCGGAAGGCTACCGCTGGCTTGGATAGCACCGCTGGCTTGGATAGCACCGCTGGCTTGGATAGCACCGCTGTCCTGGATGCCGAATACCGTTTTGAGGTGGATACCGCTGCCGATGCATCTTCGGATTCGTTGTGGGAAACGTTGCGAACCATTCGCTTGGACAGCGCCGAACAGAAGGGTTATGCCGTTGCCGATAGCATGGCTGCGCTCAAAAAGCCCCAAATATCCAGTGATACAACGCGCTCACCGGCGTCTCGTTTTATCAAAAATATGTTATGGGGAAACCAATCCCAGAAGGGCCGGGATGGTGCGGGCCAAGCCTGGCAAAGCAAGGAATGGAGTGGTTGGCTCCGACCGCGGTTGTCCGCTTTGGACCTCTACAATCCTTTGGAGGGATGGGTCGTTTCCGGGACCTACCAGGTTCAGCTCAGGGATGTCGAGAATCGTAACACATCATGGAAAGCATCCCTGCGTTGGGGCTCTCGCTTGCATCAGATCCTTCCTGCCATCGATTGGTCCCGTAGCACCACGGAGACCCGTTGGCACGTGGAAGCAGGCTCTGCTTTGGAGCCCCTTAGCGGTTTGCAGTTGCCTCGTTGGGTTCATCTTTTGTCGATAGGCTCTCCCAAACCCAACGAGCAAAGACCTTGGTGGTATACGGGTTTGGAAGGTGTTTTGACCACCAAAGTTGGTGGCGATCTGGAACAACGTCTTACCAAAAAATGGAGAATGTGGCTGGGCGCCGGGGTCGACCAACGATCCTATGTTATGCAGTCCTCCGATCTTTACCATTCGCCCATGTGGTCATCCGCTTTGAGTGGAATTGGCGCCAGCTCGACTTTCTATTCGATTCGGCCCTCGGGCACCCTCGAGGAATTTTTCATGGAACACCAACGCGTCCGGGTTCATGCGGCCTGGCGTTGGGAACCTTTGACCGAAAAAAGGAGGGTCAACGGGTGGGTTCGGTATCGTCGCAGCTCCGAGGCTTTCGTGGGTTTGGACTTGGATGCATCGTGGGTTTATCAGCAGAACGCTGCCTTTCCCTGGTCACGCCTCCATTTATTTGCAGAGCGCAAACTAGACTTGGGGGCGGACCGCCGCTGGCATGGTCGATTGGAGGCTGGTTGGTTTCCCCAAAGCCCTCGCACCTTCGCTGATTTTTATGCCTGGAACTCTCAGGCTTACGGTTGGGGCAACGAACGGGCGATGGCTCCCCGTGGATTGAATCCTCATCTGTTGACAGCCCAAAAATCCTGGTTCACCCTGATGCAGGAATACCAAACCGCCCGTTTGAGCATCACTCACTGGAAACCCTTGGCCCGAATGCGGGCGACGGAAACGCTCTGTGCTTATTTGTTGGGTGAGCCCGGACGAATGATTTACGGAGAATTGACTTGGAAATTATCCGGGATAGCCGGATTGGTGGGCCTCGAATTGGGGCATCAAACCTCGCTTTTCCGTCAGGGTTCTTGGGAACTTTCGTCCCGGGAGGCTGCAGGTGTTCGCCCGCCCATCCGTGGTGATTGGTGGCTGTTGAGGGGAGGAATTGTTCGGATCAATTTGGCTCTTCCATAGGTTTCGTTGCCTAGGGCGTCTCCGATCAGGCCCACCCTCCAACAAAAAAGGCAGTCCGCGGGGACTGCCTTTATGTTTTGGATTGAAAAAGGGGATTAACCGTTGTTTTTCATTTCCTGAACTTCGAGACGAAGGGTCTGGCAATGGGCCTTGAGGTCCTGCAAACCTTTGCGGATACGGGTACCGGCCGCTTTGTTATCTCCATCGTAAAACTTCTGGAAGTCTTTCTCCATGGAGGTTACCATCTCAAGCAATTCGTTGTATTTGTCCATAAGGTGTTTTTTTAATGAGTCCAAATTAGGTATAAATCCCCTGCCTGCCCCCTCAAAACCCAAAAAAAATGGTCCAAAAACGCTTTTTAGGCCAGGGTGCAGTAGACATTTTGGACATCGTCGTCCTCTTCGAGCATCTCGATGAGCTTCAGGCATTCTTCGGCCTGCGCCTCGTCCAGGGTCTTGGTAATGGTCGGAATATACGATAATTCCGAAGACACGATTTGTATGCCTATGGATTCAAGGGACTTCTGCACCTGTCCAAAATCCGTAAAGGCTGCGGTTAGGTTCCATTCCCCGTCTTCGATGCTGATATCCTCGGCGCCGGCATCAATTAATTGGAGTTCCAGGTCTTCGGCCGCCATGTCGCCGGGGTCCAAGCGAAACAGCGCTTTTCGTTCAAACAAAAACCCAACCGAGCCAGAAGTTCCCATAGCTCCTCCGTATTTGCTAAAAAGATGGCGAACATTGGCGACGGTTCGGGTGGGATTGTCCGTGGCCGTTTCCACCAAAACGGCGATGCCGTGGGGGGCGTACCCCTCGTAGACCACTTCTTCGTAGGCCTTTTCGTCTTTGTTGGCGGCTTTCTTGATGGCCGCTTCCACCCGATCCTTGGGCATATTGGCCGCTTTGGCGTTCTGAATAGCGGCTCTTAGGCGGGTATTGCTTTCGGGCTCAGGGCCACCGGCCTTCACCGACATGGCGATTTCGCGTCCAATGCGTGTAAAGGTTTTGGACATTTTGTCCCAGCGGGCAAACTTGCGGGCTTTGCGGTATTCAAAGGCTCTTCCCATGGTAGAGGATTCGGATCAAAGGGGTGAGAATAGGCGGTGAAAAGGAACGGGATGCTAGTTGGTCGGAGGGATTGCCATCGAGCGCTGCGAATTTAGCAAGGCCGTGTCCACATATTCAAAGGTGGTGAGGACCCGACAAACGCCCCCAACCAAGGCAACATCGTGTTCATAATGGGCCGATAGGGAGCCATCCCGCGTGCGTACGGTCCAGCCGTCGTTCTCGTGTCGGATGGCCTTGCCTCCGGCGTTGATCATGGGCTCGATGGCCAGGACCATTCCATCGCTGAGGCGGATGCCTTGTCCCTTTTTGCCGTAGTTGGGCACCTCTGGCTTTTCGTGCAATTGGCGGCCCAGGCCGTGGCCAACCAATTCCCGAACCACACCGTAACCGGCCGCCTCGGCATGTTCTTGGATGGCGTGGCCAATATCCCCGATGCGCTTACCGGCCACGGCCTGGGCGATGCCGCGGTCCAGGCACTCGCGGGTGATCCGAAGGAGCCTTTGGGCTTCTGGTGTTATAACACCGACCCCAAACGTAAAAGCCTGATCCCCGATGAACCCGTTGAGCTTCACACCGCAGTCTACCGAGAGGATGTCGCCGTCTCGAATCGGAGCTTTGCCTGGAATGCCATGGACCACTTGATCATTCGGCGAGATGCACAACGTGTTAGGGAAGCCATACAAGCCTTTGAAGGCAGGTATACCGCCCGAATCTCGGATGTACTCCTCGGCCAAGCGATCCAATTCGAGAGGGGTAACCCCTGGCACAACCCGGGGGGCCAGAATGCCCAAGGTGCGGCTGACCAGGTCAGCAGCTAGAGCGCATAATTCTATTTCTTCGGGACTTTTGAGATGAATCATCGGTTCCCTCACTTACCAAACCACTTTTCCCACAGACTTTTCTTTTTGCGGACACGGTAATTGAAGTGGGCTTTTTCGTTTTCGAGTTGATGAAAAAACGGACCGTCCTCGGGGTGAAGCATTTGATAGGTTTCGCTCCATCCGCGGAATCCCCCGACATTACGGTCATCGATAAAGATGTCCACATTCACTTTGCGGGCACTAATCCCTGGTTCCAAGACCTCCCCGGGGAAATTAGCATTGACGGCGTAGAATTCCACCCCGTTTCTGCGGCAATGGTCCACAGCGGCCTGCAGAAGGTCGCCTTCTCGGATGCTCCACAAGATAAGTTTGTGTCCTCTTTCTTGAAGCCTGCGCAATGTTGCAAAAGCAAAAAGCATTTCCTCCCCAATCTGAGGGTAGGCGTGTTCAACCACGGTGCCGTCAAAATCCACGGCAATGGTCTTGGACTTTTCGGTAATCATGCCCTGGGCCATGGTATGTTCAGCTATTTAAAACGAAAAAACCGACCCGTACAAAACGTTCTGGGGGTCGATGCACAGGACCGGGATCTGAGCCTGGTTGTTGACAATATGTTCTTCGTCGGTGGTGGAAAGCAAATCCAACAAGCCTCGGTGATCGCCGGTCATGATGGCCAGCAAGTCTGCATCAACGCGAATGGCATGCTGAATGATTTGTTCCACATAGGATTTGCCCCCTTCCACTTCGGTAGCCAATTCGTAAGGGATTTGTTGAGAATCAAAATGACGGGTGGCAAAATGGATGTTGTTTTGAACCGCGTTTTTTAGAAAATCGTCGGTTTCGTGGGCCGCAAAAAGATGAATCGTTCCGCCGAATATTTTGGCAATAGCGGCGGTTTGAAAGGTTTTTTGTTTGGATTCTTTACCGGCATCCATGGGCATAACAATCGTCTTGTAGCCGTGGGCCCGAAGCGGACGCTCCTGGACAATGATATCAGGCACAGAGGATTTTTCGGCGATTTTGATAACATTGGATCCAAACAAATTCTGAAGTCCAACCATGCCACCGGTTCCGATGATGACCAATTTTGCCTTGGATTCGTGGGCGTATTCCGGGATGGTGGTAAAGATGGAGCCGGTGACCATATCGTAACCGGTGGGAATGCCCGATTCACGTTCAACGCGTGCTGCAAGGGCAGCCATTCGGTCGTTGAGGTCTTTGAGGCTGATTTTGTCCCTACGCATCAGGGACTTGCTGTCGGAATTGACAACGTGCAGGAGTTGAATCTTGTTGTCCCCTTTGCGTGCCACCACGGTGGCATGCTGGATAGCGCAATCGCTAGGTGGGGTGAAGTCGTAGGGTACTAAAATCATGGTTCAAAGATACCACCCATTTCGATACGCTCTAAACAGCCCAGGGTGGGGGTGGCTGTTCGAGACTGACCCAAGAGGTCGAATTGTAGAGCCGGGTATTGGGTGCGCAAATCGATACCAGCACCATAAGCAGGGCTTAGGGTATCGATCGCATAATTGCGGTTGCCGGGGTTTTTGAAACGGGGATTCTGGTACAAGAGGTTTGTTCCTGACCAGCCCCGCAGGCTTTTGAGGATACAGTGTTGAAATTGGTAGCTGAGGCTACCATTCCCCGATGAATCCACCCCAAATTCTTCGTCGGTTCCCCCCCAAACAAGGCAATTGGTCAGGGACAAAAGGGCGTTGTTGCTGCGGGATGGGGTCCCCAGGTTACGGTTGCTGAGCACCATGAGCGGGTAGGCCCGGGTAAATTCCGATTGAAGATGGACAAAGGTGCTATGCCTAAAACGGTATTCCCCCCCAAAATCCCCCAAAAAATTAAAAAGACCGCAATTGCTGACCAAGACATTATCTCCTTCAATGTGGGCTGTATTTCCGTAAATGCCTGCCTGGGCAAAGTGGTCCACCCAAACGCTTTCCAATCGCAGGTTGGGTTGGCTTCCGCTGGCCGGGAGTGAGTCAACCCGAAGGCCTACCGAACCATTGCGCAGGTGCACATGCCGCAAGTAATTGTTGAGGGAACCTCTCAAAAAATGCAATCCGTTCCAGGCCCCGGCCAGGTCCCGGTAAAAGGGGTCCAAACGGTCTCCCTGCATGGTAATGGGCTCTTGGGCGGTGCCCTGGGCGCGCAGGGTGCCGTTTACGAAAATGGATGAGCCAGCATTCAAAAAAATTCGGGTTCCGGGTTGTATCCATAGGGTTGCCTGCGAGTCGACCAGGATGGAATTGTAGATGACGATCGGCAAGTCCTTGGTCCATACAGTGGTTCCAATAATGGAATCCCGGTAAAAACGCGCATTCTGACCAAAGGCCGTCAGCATGACCTTGCCCACCTGTTGACCCGTAAAAAACAGCACCGAATCCGTCACCAAATACGGCGTTAGGCTGTCGTTGGGGTTGACGGTGACTTCTGCAAAGATGTAGAGGCTGTCGCCGGCCGCTAGGCGCAGGTTTTGGGCCTGATTGGCTGCCAATCCATTGATATTAAGGCGAAAGCCTGATGGGCGACTGCCCCCCGCCAAGGCTGAGCCCAAGGCGATACGGTCCACCAGCAGGTCCTGGTTGCTGGGATTGTAAACTTTGAAGCGTTTGGTAATGGAACCTGCTTGCACCAAAACGGTGTCAAAGAGAAGGGTATCGGTCTCGTATCCCAATGCAACATTCAAGCCCCCCCGGTAGGTATCGGGCCTGCAGGCCCAGCCCAAGAGGCCCCATGCCAAAACCAAGAGCCACGGCAGGGCGGCGTTACGACGAAGGTCGGGGGAGTTTTGGGATGAAAAAAGGTCCAAGGTGGGTCGCTGTTGACCAAAAGTACGGCCAATTGGGACGGGAGAGCGCGCGAACGAACGATCGTTCGTATGTTTGAACTATGAAAAGCGACCTTCTCGCTGCACCCCACGCCACGGCTCCGCCTAGCAGTCGCCGGGCCTTGATTGCCAGCGTTGCAACGGAATTGTTTCATCGCAAGGGCTACGCCGCGACCTCAATGCGCGAATTGGCATCGGTGAGCGGGATTGAGGCGCCCTCTCTTTACAATCATTTTTCTTCCAAGGAGACCCTTCTTCACGAAATCTGTTTTGGGATGGCGGATGCTTTTGTTTCCACCGCCCGACGGCTAGCGGCCTTGGATTTGCCGGTGGAGGATCGCTTGGCCCGTGCCATCGAAGAACACCTGCGCCTCCTGTTTTCGGACCGAGAGGCGGTGGGTGTCTTTGTGAACGAATGGAGGCATTTGAGCGAGCCATCTCTGCAGACCTTCAAGGCCCTGCGTTCGGATTACGAACAATTTTTTGCCGGTCTTTTTCAGGAAGGCATGCTCAAAGGGGTGTTTCGCCAGGGGGATCCCCTTTGGTTAGGACGCCAATTGCTTTTGTTAATGAACGGCTCGATTCATAGCACCGCCCGTCCCGACAGCGAAGCCCTTGCCAATCTGGGTCGTCGTTTTTACGGCCTGTGGATGCACGGTGTGGCATCTTCAACAACCCAACCTGATTGATTTTTAAATTTTAAATAGATTGTTATGTACGGAGGAGGATATGTACCCGTTGGGGCCGAAGAGCCCAAGGCACCAGCCGAAAACCCAGAATTGCTCGCTCAGTTTGAAGCACGCATAGCCCGCGGTGAAAAAATCGAACCCCGGGATTGGATGCCTGCCGCCTACCGCAAGCAGTTGATCCGCATGATCGAGCAACACGCCCACTCTGAAATCATCGGCTCCCTTCCCGAAGGGACTTGGATCACCAGGGCCCCCGGATTCCGTCGCAAATTGGCTCTAATGGCCAAGGTTCAGGACGAGGTAGGGCATGCCCAATTGCTGTATTCCGCCGCTGAAACGCTGGGCAAAAGCCGCGAAGAGATGATCAACGATCTGATAAATGGCAAATCCAAATACTCCAATGTTTTCAATTACCCTGCAGAGACCTGGGCCGATGTGGCCGTTATTGGGTTTTTGATTGACGCCGCCGCCATTGTGAATCAGGTGGCCAATTCCAAGGGATCTTACGGTCCCTACTGCCGGGCCTTGGAACGGATTTGTTACGAAGAAAGTTTTCACCTCAAGCAAGGTCACTCGGTTTTTGTTTGGCTGGCAACGGGAACGCCTATGCAGCGTGATATGTTACAACAAGCCTTGAACCGATGGTGGGAGCCAATCATGCATTTTTTTGGCCCTTCCGACAAAATGTCCCAGCATACCGAAACCTTGATGCGTTGGAAGGTCAAAATGGCATCCAATGATGTGATGCGTCAGCAGTTTCTAAACATGTATGTTCCCAAGATTTGGGAGCTGGGACTCACTCTGCCGGACCCCCAACTGCGCAAAGATGAAACCACCGGAGAATGGTTATTTACCGAACCCAACTGGGATACTTTTTTCAAAGTCATTAACGGGGATGGGCCCTGCAACCGCGAGCGCTTGGCAGTCCGTAAAGTGGCCGAGGAGCGCGGAGCCTGGGTCCGTGCGGCATTGAGCCGCGCCGATGCCCGCTTTGTAACCCCCTTGGCCTAAAAAATCTCAGATGCCTATTCTATCCCTTGATCCACGGGTGAATCGCTTGCAGGCCGAACAGGTTCCGGCCGAACAAGGCCCTGTTTTGGCCCCTGGTGATCATTGGCCTAGTTACCAGGTTTTTCACCAGCGGCGACGGGGTGAAAAGCATAGCAGTGTTGGGATCGTCCATGCACCCAGTTCCGAAATGGCCATGGCTCTGGCCAAGGAACAATACGGTCGTCGTGGAGAAACCTCCAATCTATGGGTGGTTTGCTCGGCCGATGTTTTGGAAATGGACTATGCCGACGAGGATGTTTTTCGTACCACGCCTTCCAAATCCTATCGGGACCCTGCCGGTTACAAAGTGAACGATAAAATCGACGCCTACAAAGCCAAAAACCAAGGTTAATCCGCAAGGAAACCCCCACGCTACCATGCCGAACTCCCATCCATTTCCCTCCAGCCCTCTGGCCCGTTATCTCCTCCAAATAGCGGATGATCAGCTTGTTATGGGTCATCGAAATTCCGAATGGACCGGTTTGGGTCCCATCCTGGAGGAGGATATTGCCTTCTCCTCTGTTGCCCAGGATCAGGTAGGTCATGCGTTGGCGTTTTACGAGTACCTGCAGGCCGAATGCGGTGCCGATGATCCAGACCAAACCGCTTTTAATCGTCCCGAGAATCAAATGTTATGCAATGGACTGGTCGAGCAGCCCATTGGGGATTACGCCTTTAGTTTGGTTAGGCATTGGTGTTACGATCACGCCGTACGCTTGCGTTACGAGTCTCTTTCGGGGATTGAAAACAAAACGCTTCAGTCCATCGCCGTGAAACTACAGGGCGAGGTCAAATACCATACCTTTCATGCCGATACCTGGATGAAATCTTTGCTACAAGGCAGCGAAGAAAGTCGATTGCGAATGATTTCTGCTATCAAGGAGGTTTGGCCCTTGGCTTTGGGCGTGTTTGAATCCTGGGTCGGTGAAGAAAATTTGTCAACAGAAATGGGGCCCAATGGCCAAGCTTGGTACCCAGGCGAAGCTGCTTTACGGCTTCAATGGCAGGAGCAAGCCTTTCAATCGCTTCAAGCCTGGGGGGTTGATGTTGATCAATGGGCGCTCTCCAAGCTGGAACCGGTTCTAGGGGGTCGTCAAGGTTTCCATACCGAGCATTTGGCCCCTCTTTTGGAAGAAATGACGGCGGTCTTCCGCCTGGATCCCCAAGCGGAATGGTAATGAACACCGAATCTGCCAGCCTACAGGAACCTAACCTAAAAGGGAACATCCCTGATGGGTTAACGCCCGATCTTCTACGCTATTGGGAAGTTTTGGACCAGGTACCGGATCCCGAGATTCCTGCGATATCGGTGGTGGACCTGGGAATTGTGACCCGGGTGACGGTGGAGGATAACGGCGCGGTGCAGGTGATTCTAACCCCCACCTTTGCCGGTTGTCCGGCCCTTAAGTGGATGGAAAAAACCGTTCGCGAGGCGTTGCTGGAAGCAGGTGCACCGGAGGTCGAAGTTCAAACCACTTTTGAAAATCCGTGGACCTCGGAGCGAATCAGCGAATCAGGGCGGGAGAAGATCCGGAATTTTGGGCTAGCGCCCCCACCGCGGCGGCGTCCCGGATGCGTTGGGCCTGATTTGGAGGCACTGGCCCATGCGGTCTGTCCCCGTTGCGGTTCAGAGAACACTTCCATGAAATCCCCTTTTGGCCCAACCCTTTGTCGCTCATTGCATTATTGCTTTGATTGCCTGGAGGCCTTTGAGCAATTCAAACCGCTTTGATTTTACCTTTGGTCCTACCGAATTTCACCTTATTTTCCTTTCAATCGTACCCCTAATTTTTCATTTTTTATGTTATTTGAATTATCAGAAGAACACCAAATGATTCGCCAGGCTGCCCGAGATTTTGCGCAGCAGGAACTTTTACCCGGTGTTATCGAACGAGACAACAAGCAGGAATTCCCCGCGGCCCAAATCGCCCAAATGGGTGAATTGGGATTGATGGGTATGATGGTGAGCCCGCAATACGGGGGAGGAGGGATGGATACGGTATCCTATGTTTTGGCCATGGAAGAAATTTCCAAAGTGGATGCCTCCGCTTCGGTTTGCATGTCGGTGAATAATTCATTGGTTTGTTGGGGATTGGAATCTTTTGGTTCCGAAGAGCTCAAGCAACTTTATTTGCCGGCCCTTGCTTCCGGTCAAAAAATAGGCGCTTTTTGTTTATCGGAACCCGAGGCCGGATCGGATGCGACATCGCAGCGGACCACCGCCCTGGACCAGGGTGATCATTATTTGCTCAACGGCACCAAAAATTGGATTACCAACGGAAATTCCGCATCCTACTACATTGTGATCGCCCAGACCGATGTGGCCAAAGGCCACAAAGGCATCAACGCTTTTTTGGTGGAGAAGGCCTGGCCAGGGGTGCAGGTCGGCAAGAAGGAAGACAAAATGGGCATCCGCGGTAGCGATACCCACAGCATCATGTTCACGGATGTCAAAGTCCCCAAAACGCATCGAATAGGCGAGGATGGCTTCGGTTTCAAATTTGCGATGAAAGTGTTATCGGGGGGTCGTATTGGGATAGCGGCCCAGGCCCTGGGGATTGCCAGTGGTGCTATGGAGCTCAGCATCAAATACGCCAAAGAGCGCAAGGCCTTTGGAACTGAGATTATGAACCATCAAGCCATTCAGTTCAAATTGGCCGATATGGCTACAGAGATTGAGGCCGCCCGCTTGCTTTGCCTCAAAGCGGCATGGCTCAAGGACCAGCACCTGAATTACGATATTGCCTCAGCCCAGGCCAAGCTCTTTGCTTCGACCGTTGCGATGAAGGTGACCACCGAAGCGGTCCAAGTCCACGGAGGGTACGGTTACGTGAAGGAGTACCACGTCGAACGAATGATGCGCGATGCCAAAATCACCCAGATCTACGAGGGCACCTCGGAAGTTCAGCGTATTGTGATTTCCCGCGATTTGATTCGCGGATAACCCTGAATCCTTGGGCTTTTTAGGGGATTTGGGCTTTAATTGACCACCGGTAGAGTGGCGTATTCACGCCCAAATTCCATCATTTGTTCCACGAAATTGTCGGGGTATTCCACCTTGACGTCCTTGATTTTGCCTTGGACCATGATGGGGACCAAACGAGGCTGGATAAAGCCTGAATAGGGCTTGGACTGTATGGATTCAAAACGCTTTTTGACTTCTGCAACCAAGGCTTGGTCGACCTTGACGCCGTAGGTCTCAACCAACGCTTGACCGGCCTTAAAATCGCCTTCGCTTTTGATGCGTTGGATTTCCCGTAACAATTGACCAAAGAGGTCACGGAGAGCGTTGTAATCGTTAACCACAAAGTAGGTTTTGCCATCCCGTTGTTTGCGCTCGATGACTTTGTTGGCCAGGCCTTTTTGGTAGGCCCAGGCGGCATTCAGTTGACGATTACGCATATGCGATTCTTCGAGATTTTCCCCGACCTCCAGCCGGCGCAATTGCAGCATTAAACCATTGCGGATGTATCCGTCGTATTCAGCTTTGCCCACTTCGAGGCTAGGCATGACGCCAAGTTCTATTAGTTTGGGGTCCATAATATAATACAAGGCGACCAGGTCGGCCCGGGCTTCTTCGAGGGTGGAAGCGTATTGCTTGAGGGTTTCTTTGGGGGTGCCTATGCCGGGGTTGAGCTGGCCGGATGCGTGGCCGATGACCTCGTGCAGGTCGGTATGGAGATCGCCGGCGAGTGGGCCAAATTTCTTGGAACGATCGATTTCGGCTTGATCCCAAGCAAATTCCTGAATGGAACTGCCTTTGGCCCCCATTTCGTTGTATGCGTAGACAATGTTACCGAGAGCTACCGATTTGGAGCCGTGCATTTTTCGGATCCAATCTGCGTTGGGGAGGTTGATACCAATGGGAGTGGAGGGAGAGGCATCACCGGCCTCTTGGACGACGGTAATCACTTTGGCGGATATGCCGGTCACCTTGGCTTTCTTGTGTTCTGCAAGAATGGGGGATTGGTCTTCAAACCATTGGGCTTGGTCGCCAATAGCCTTGATTCTTTTGGTCGCTTCCATGTCGCGGAACGAAACAACGGATTCGTACGAGGCCCGCATTCCCAGGGGGTCGCCGTAAACTTCAATAAAACCGTTCACCACATCAATCATGGATTCCGTATCCTGAACCCAGGCAATGTTATAGGCGTCCCAGGTTTTGAGGTCGCCTGTTTTGTAGTATTCTACCAAAAGCTCCAAGGCTTTCTTTTGCTTGGGATTCTCAGCGACGGAGATGGCTTTTTGAAGCCAAAAGCGGATGCGGTCGATAGCCTCACCGTACAAACCTCCTGATTTCCAGGGAATTTCGGTCACTTTTCCATTGATCTTGGTCAAGCGTGAATTAAGGCCAAACCAAACCGGGGTCGTATCGGTTGGGTTTTTGAGGGGCTTGTAAAAGGCTTCCACTTCTTTTTGGCTGACTCCGCTATAAAAGTTATTGGCCGAACCCTGCACAAGGTCAATTCCGGATTCCTGATTGACCCGCTTGGCATCGATTTTGGCATCAAAGAGGATGGGTTTAAGGAAGGCCGCCAATTGGGTAGGGTTGGAGCAGGAGGGGGTTACGGGGAAAGTGGCTTTGGGACAACCTTGGATCAAGGCATTCCAATAAGCCGTGTCAAATTCGGGGATGAATTTGCGGGTGCTGTAATGGTGGTGGATACCGTTGCTAAACCATATTCTTTTGGCATAGACCATGAATTGTTCCCAGCGCGGGTCTTTGCGGTCCCCTTCGTAGTGCTCTACAATGTTCTCAATGGTTTTGCGGATCAAAAGGTTGTGTCGGTAATTCTGGTCCCAAATCATATCGTGACCGGAGCGAGCGGCTTGGCTGAGGTAATACAGCAGTTCCTTTTGTTGAAGGGTTAGGTTTTCAAAACCAGGAATCCGATAACGCAGAACCTGCAGGTCGGCAAATTGGTCTGCCAGGACCTGGAATTCAGCTTGGGGTTCGGTTGGGGTTTCCGAAGGGCGATTTTGGCAAGCATGGAGCATAATCGATGCGAAAAACAGGCCGATAAGGGCGAAGAAGCGATGGCGCTGTGCAAGGAGAGGGTTGAATTTCATAGGAAAAGAGCGGTTGGCGGGTATGGGGCAGGGTATGGGTGGTCCTTTGGTGAGGTTTTGGATTAATTTCTGCCAGACGAATTTAGGGGGTGGTTTTGCAATTAGTTTTGCCGGGATGAAAAAACCGGCCAAAAACAGCCCAAAAAAGACCTCTGAAGCTCCCATCGTGGGAGTCGAAGGTTCGATGGCGGGTGAGTACGCCCATATTTTGGCGGCCGAGTTGGAGGTCAATCCCGATTTTGGTTCGGAACTCGGGGATGCCGAAGTTCAGACCCCTGGTCAAGACTTGGAAGTCCTGGAATCGGAATCTCTGGTTCCATCAGCCCCCGTGGAGCCTGAAGAAGCTCCGGGTTGGAACCCCATCGCCCT